>DALN01000014.1:0-16297 GCA_002499455.1 Methanoculleus sp. UBA77
TCCACCGTCATGTTGTCGAGCAGGATGATATCGGCCCCGGCGCCTGCGGCCGTGACCGCGTCCTCCGCCGTCTCGACCTCCACCTCGACCGTCCGGTAGAGGCTCTCGCTCTTCGCCCTCCGGACGGCCTCCGGGAGGGGCACCAGCGCGAGGTGGTTGTCCTTGATCAGGACCATATCCGAGAGGGAGTAGCGGTGCGGATCGCCCCCGCCGAGCACCACCGCCTTCTTGTCGAGCCTCCGGAGTCCGGGGGCGGTCTTCCGGGTCGCCGCCACCCGCACCTCCGGTGAGGCGGCCCGGACGGCGTCGACCGCCTCCCGGGTCCGGGTCGCGATCCCGCTCATCCGCCCGATGATATTGAGCGCCGTCCGCTCCACCAGGAGGACCGACCTCGCCGGCCCGTCGAGTTCGAGGAGGGTCTCTCCCGGAGCGACCGGTCGGCCGTCGACGGTATGGTTGCGGACCGTGACCCCGAAGTGCTCAAAGAGCCTCCGTGCCTCCTCGAGGCCCGCGATGATCCCCCGGTCCTTCGCCCGGATCACCGCCCGGCAGGCGATCTCGGGGACGACCGATTCCGTAGTGACGTCCCCCCACGGGGCATCCTCCCGGATGAACCGGAGCAGGTCCTCGATCGGGATCATATGCGCTCACGCTCCGACGGCGAGCATCCGCTCGATGGCCCGCCGGGCCCGGTCCATGATATCGCCGGGGAGGACGACCTCGTGCTCCCCGGACTCGAGCGCCCGCCGGAGGTCGGCGAGGGAGATCTTCTTCATGTCGGCACAGACCGCCTCGGGCTTCTCGTAAAAGACCCGTCCCGGGTAGAGCACCCTGAGGCGGGAGACCATATCCCGCTCGGTGAAGACCGACCAGGGTTCGTCCCCGGCGGCGGCACCCCGGACCATGCCTCCCGTGGAGGCGATGAGATCGGCCTGCTGCTGGACTTGGGGCGGGCACTCGGGGTGGCAGACGATCCTGCCGCCCATCGCCCTGGCCGCCTCGACGTCGGCAAGGGTGAACCCGGCGTGGACGTAGCAGTGGCCGCCGGGCGGCACCGGGATGATCGTCTTTTCTGGCAGCTGCCGCTGGACGTATGCGGCGAGGTTCGCGTCGGGGCCGAAGAGGATCGTCTCCTCCGGGAGCGACGCGACGACGCTGACCGCGTTTGCGGAGGTGCAGGTGATGTCGGCGAGCGCCTTGCTCTCCGCCGTGCTGTTGACGTAGACAACCACGGCCGCACCGGGATACCGCTCCCGTGCCTCCCGGATCAGGTCCGGGGTCAGGAAGTCGGCGAGGGGACAGCCCGCGTCCTCCACCGGGATGACCACCCTCCGCTCCGGGTTGAGGATCTTTGCCGTCTCGGCCATGAACCGGACGCCGCAGACGACGATCAGGTCCGCCCGGCTCTCTTTCGCCTTCACCGCGAGTTCGAGGCTGTCGCCCACCACGTCGGCGAGCGCCCGGATCTCCGGAGGCTGGTAGTTGTGCGCCATGACGACGGCGTTTTTTTCGGCTTTGAGTGCACGAATCTCCTCTTCCATTGCTACGTTCCCACCACCAGAGGGTTTTCGAGGTTCTTTAAGAGNNGTCAGGATCGAGAGGGCGGCCATGTAACTCGTCGCGGGGTTCTCCGGGCTCGGGACGTTCCTGACCCTGACGTAGATATCCCCGAAATCGCCCTCGACGAAGATCTCATGGATGTTCCTCTCCGCGGCAGGGTCGACCCAGAGTTCCACGTCGGCGTCCCTGCCGGCAGCGAGCCCCAGCGCTACCGCGACGTTGATGTTCTTCGGGTATTGCTTTATACAATCGTGTGCCAGCCCCTTAAATATCTCCGTCCGCTCCGCGACGGGGAGGCCGAGCGACGCGGGGGGCTTTGTCGTCCGGAGGAGGAGTTTTGTCGGCGGCGAGACCTGCCCGATCTTGAGGTTGTCAAGACCGGTGATGGCGCCGCTCGGGATCCGGATCTTCTTTCCGGCCTCGCGAGCGACATCGACGAGGTGCTCGCGGAACTCCATGTCCGCGAGTGCTCCCCCGGAGAGGACGACGATGTCCCTCCCTGCCCGGAGGACCGCCTCCCCGTAGCGCCGGACGGCATCGACGGAGGCGGCTTCCACGACGATCGAGNNCCCGGCCGGGGATGATATCGAAGACCGCAACAATCTGGATGCTCTCGGCGTGGGCGGCGATGATATGCCCGACGTTGCCGCATCCCAGCAACCCTATTTTAATCATTGAATAGAGAAGTTGTAATATCAGCGGTTAAGTATTGTGCTCCGCACAAAACCGGCCGGAAGAGAGATAAATCATCCTTCGACGACGGGGGAGACCCGGCCGCCGACCGCGCGCAGGGAGCCGAACCCATGACCCTTGAAGACCTGCAGGGAAGAGCGATCTACATCGAGAGTTACGGGTGCACCTACAACCACGCCGACACCCGGAGGCTTGAAACGATACTGGAGGGGCTCGGCTGCAGGCTGACCGGGCCGGACGAGGCGGACGCCGTGATCGTCAACACCTGCACGGTGATCGAGGCGACGGAGCGGAAGATGCTCCGGCGGCTTGCGGCCTTCGCCGACCGGGACCTCTACGTGACCGGGTGCATGCCGCTCGTCCAGATGGAGAGGATCCGATCGGTCTGCACGCCGCAGGTCATCCACCCCGACGAGATCCGTGAGCGATCGGGCACCGTCGGCACCCCCGGAGCGGGGGCGATCGGCGTGGTGCAGGTGGCGAGCGGGTGCGTCGGCAGGTGCAGTTACTGCATCACCCGGCTCGCACGGGGGAGGCTTGTGAGCGCATCGACCGACGAGATCCTCGACGCCGTCCGGCGCCTTACGGCAACGGGCGCCTGCGAGATCCAGCTGACCGGGCAGGACGTGGCCGCCTGGGGGCTCGACCGGGGCGAGTCGCTCCCGGACCTCCTGCAGGCGGTAGCAGGGGTCCCCGGCCGGTTCGCCGTCAGGATCGGGATGATGCACCCCGCCTCGGTGCTCGGGATCCTCGAGCCCCTCATCGAGGCCTACGAGAGCGAGAAGGTCTTCCGGTTCCTCCACCTCCCCGTCCAGTCGGGCTCCGATACCGTTCTCGAGCGGATGCAGCGCGACTATACCGCCGCCGACGTCATCCGGATCGTCGATGCGTTCCGGGAGCGCTACCCGGAGATGATGATCTCCTCCGACTTCATCACCGGGTTTCCGGGGGAGACCGAGGAGGAGTTCCACGAGACGCTCGACCTCCTCGACCGGGCGGCGTTCGTGAAGGTGAACATCACCCGCTACTCCCGGCGGCCGGGAACGCCCGCTGCGGCCCTGAAATGCCTCCCCGAGCGGATACGGAAGGACCGGTCACGGACGCTGCTCGCCCGGGCAAACCGGATCTACGACCGCTACAACGAGCAGTGGCTCGGGAAGGAGACGCCGGTCGTCGCAACCGAGAAGACCATCCCCGGATCGACCGTCTGCCGCAACCCCTGCTACCTCAACGTCGTCATCGAGGAGGATCTGCCGTTCGGGTTCTCCGGGAAGGCGGTGATCACGGGGAACCGGCGGCACTACGTCACCGGCGAGAGGGTTTAGCCCGACCGAAAATTTTTCATCAGAGAAGGCATACTCTTCTGCCATGCAGGGGATTACCGGGCACGAGCTCTCCTCGCGGAAGGCTGAATACCTGAAGTACATCCATATGCAGGGCGACGTCGTGAAGACAACCGAGATCGCCGCCCGGTTCTCGGTCGCGCCCTCGACGGTGACCAAAGCCCTCACGGAGATAGCAAAAGCGGGATACATCGAGCATACGCCGTATCACGGGGTGCGGCTCACGCCCGCAGGCACCGAGTACGCCCGGTTCCTGCTCCGGCGTCACCGGATCGTCGCGCTGGTCCTCAGCCGCTACGGCCTCGAGCCCGACGAGGCCTGCAAGGAGGCGGCGAAGATAGAGCAGTGCTTCTCAAAAGACCTCACGAACAGGATCTGCTCCTCGCTCGGACACCCGATGATGAGCGGCTGCGGCGAGATCGAGCACGACAACTGCTGCTGCCCCTCCTGCGGGCGCCAGGGGTGACGGCACAACGTTTTTACAGCCGCAGGGACGAATATTTAGACTCACACCAAATTCCGGGTGAGGTACATGGGATCGGAAAAAAGAGGCCGAATAGTCCTGTTAACACGAATTCTGGCAGCGGTTTTAGTCCTTCTGCTGGCAGCAGCCACGGCGGGATGCACCGGCACCGACCGGCAGCAGGATGAACGGATCGTCGTCGCGGTCACCATACCCCCCGAGCAGGAGTTCGTCGAGCGGGTGGGAGGGGAGAATGTCCGGGTGGTCCTGCTGGTGCCGGCGGGGGCCGACCCGCACACCTACGAACCGCCGCCGGGAGTCATCGCCGACGTCGCGGAGGCGGACGTGTACGCCGTGGTGGGGTCGGGGATAGAGTTCGAGCTCGCCTGGAAGGATAAGATCGCCTCCTTAAACCCCGATATGCTGGTCGTCGACTGTTCGCGCGGCATCGACCTCATCTCGACCGGCGAGGACGGCCATGCGGGGACCGACCCGCACATCTGGCTCTCCCCTAAGAACGCGAAGATCATGGTCGAGAAGATCCGCGAAGGGCTTGCTGCGGCCGACCCGGAGCACGCCGACGAGTACGACCGGAACGCCGCGGCTTACCAGGCGGAGCTCGACGCCCTGGACGCGGAGATCGCCGGTGCGCTCGCCGGGGCGGGGGTGAAGAAGGTCATGGTCTACCACTCGTCGTGGGCCTACCTCGCCCGGGACTACGGTTTTGAGGAGGTCACGATCGAGAGCGAGGGGAAAGAACCCTCACCGCAGCGGCTGGAACACCTCATCACGCAGGCGAAGGATGAGGGAATCCGGGTGATCTTCGCATCGCCCGAGCACTCCACACGGAGCGCTGAGGTGATCGCGAGGGAGATCGGCGGAACCGTGGTGCTGGTAAGCCCGCTTGAGAAGGAGTACCTGGAGAACATGCGGCGCGTCGCAGCGGCATTTGCGGAGAGCAGCCAATGAGCAGCGTCCCGGTGATCGAGGTCGAGGATCTCTGGGTCAGGCTGCACGGCCGGGACGTGCTCGAGGGGGTGAGCCTCGCCATCCACCCAAACGAGTTCTACGCGATCATCGGGCCGAACGGCGGCGGCAAGACGACACTCCTCCGGGTGATCCTCGGCCTCCTCCCCCCCTCCCGCGGCGTCGTCCGGATCCTCGGCAGCACGGAAGCGGCGATGCGCAGGTTCCTCGGCTACGTCCCCCAGTTCAGGACGTTCGACTTCGATTACCCCATCACCGTGCGGGAGATGGTCCTCTCCGGTCGGCTCGGCCACATCACCCGCCTGCCGAGGCGCTACGATGAGGGAGACCATGCCCGTGCGGAGGAGGCGCTCGAGACGATGGGCATCGCCGGTCTTGCCGACCGGCAGATCCGCGACCTATCGGGCGGGGAGCAACAGCGGGTGATCATCGCCCGGGCGCTCGTCGGCGACCCGAAGGTGCTTCTCCTCGACGAACCGACGGTCTACGTGGACGCGCCGACAGAGGCGCAGTTCTACGAGATCCTGGACCGGCTCCGCGACCGGATGGCGATCGTCCTCGTAACCCACGACATCGGGGTGATCCCGGAGCACGTGACCCGGGTCGCGTGCCTGAACCGGCGCATCTATACACACGATTCAAGCGAGATCACGGCGGATATGCTCGAGGCCGCGTACCACTGCCCGGTGGACCTGATCGCCCACGGCGTCCCGCACCGGGTCCTGTCCGAGCACTCGCGGGAGGAGTGAGCGGTGTTAGAGGTGCTCGGGTTTGAGTTCTTCAGGAACGCGCTCATCGCCGGGGTGCTTGCAAGCATCGCCTGCGGGATCATCGGCACCTACGTCGTGGTGCGGCGGATGGTCTCGGTCAGCGGCGGCATCTCCCACGCGGCCTTCGGGGGGATAGGCCTCGGTTACTACTTCGGGATCGATCCGCTCCTTGGCGCCGCCGGGTTCACCGTCGCCACGGCGCTCGGGATGGGAACGCTCCAACTCCGCGCCCGGCAGCAGATGGACACGCTCATCGGCGCGGTCTGGGCGGCCGGGATGGCCATCGGGATCCTCTTCGTCTACCTGACACCGGGATTCGCCCCCGACCTCTTCTCCTACCTCTTCGGGAACATCCTCCTCGTGCCGCAGGGCGACATCCTGCTGATGGCCGCCCTCGTCGCCATCATCATCGCCGTCGTGGCCTTCCTCTACCAGGAACTCCAGGCGGTCACCTTCGATCCGGATTACGCGAAGGTCATGTGCCTCCCGGTCGAGCGGCTCTCGCTCCTCCTCCTGGTGCTGATCGCTCTCACGGTGGTGATGCTGATCCGCGTGGTGGGGATCATCCTGGTGATCGCGCTCCTCACGCTCCCGGCGGCGATCAGCCGCCTCTACACCACCAGGATATGGAGCATGATGCTTCTTGCCGTCGTCCTCGGCATCATCTTCACCGTAGCGGGGATCGGGCTCTCATACCTTGCGAACGTTCCGTCGGGGGCGACGATCATCCTCGTCAGCACCATCGCGTATGCGGGCGCCCTCGGCATCGAACGTCTCCGGCAGGGCACCTGATGGGGCAAACCGGTGCGCTTATGCCGGCCGGCGCAAGAATTAGGTGAGCAATGGATCCGATCATCGAAGAGGGATACGCCCGGCTCCTTGAGACGCTCGGGGAGCTGCAGGCGAAGAAGGAAGAATCGGCCTCGGAACTCCGGGGCAACGGAGGAGCCCTCCTTGCGCGGATGGCCGCCGACACGGCGCCGGTCGTGGAGAAGATCGGCCTCGAGATGCTCCGGCGCGCGAAACGCGAGGCCTCCGGCGAACTTTATGAGCAGCAGTATTACGAGACGAAGATGATCGTGCTCGGGAAGACCGATCCGCTCCCCTACCGCCCGGACGACCCGAGCATCCCTGTCGACACCCAGATCTGCGTTCTGTCCGCGGACGGGAAATTCTACGAGGTGATGTATACCAACACCGAGATCCGGATCGACTCCTACCTCTCCCCCCTGACACCGGAGGATGCCGTCGACGTCTACGGCTACGACCTCGTCGTCATGCTCTACCGGGCGCTGTATGAGTATGCGCAGAAAGAGGAGGAACTGACGGCCGCGCTCGCGCGGACGCTCGAGTACCTCAGATCATAAAACCGGTTTTTTCTTCAGTCTCCGGACGGAACGAACTTCGAACGCGCTGCTGTTCTTCGTGAGGCTCAGGGCACGATGGGGGGCGTCCGGCACCCCCTGCCCCGCCGGCCTCACCGGCTCCCGAAGATGGGAAAGAGCGGCTGGGTGGGGTCGCGCCCGGCGCTGAGCGCTGAAAGCGGATACGAGCGGGTACGCTTTCCGCCGGAGGCATCCTCGTACGTGACCACCGCTTTTGCCTCCGAGATCATGGTGCCAAGGCTGAACCCGGACTCCTCTTCCGGTTCGAGAGAGGCGACCTCGAAATCGAGGTTCATCGGGACGATGACGATGTGGACGTTCTGTGCTCTCGCAGTGCCGGTATTGGTGACGATGATCTCGCGGGCATCCTCGGCGAGGTCTACGGTGACGAGCGGGAAATTGCCGGTCTCCCCCATGATACGGATGCACATCAGGAGGGCGAGCACGCAGACCAGCCCGATGAGGGCAAAGATGGGCTCGACGAAGAACAGCCCCAGCGTGATGAGGCCTCCCGCCGCCAGGATGATCCTCTGGTTCTTATCCATGCTCAATGAGTTAGCGCACGGAAATTATAAGGGATAGGTTTCGAGCGGGAGCAGCAGGGGCGATCCGGGCGCGCCCCGGCGGAGAGCCACCTTCACCCATCCTGCTGGCAGGGCAACATGACCATATACCGTCATGGCGAAAGTATGTACAGAGAGACAGCATGCTTGAGTTGAAGTTCGTTCGTGCGCACCCCGATGTCGTCAGGGCAGACCTCATCAAGAGAGGAGATACCGAGAAACTGGCCTGGGTCGACGAGGTGCTGGAGATGGACCGAAGGGCACGGGAACTCACCGTGGCGATCGGCGACCTGCGCAACCGGAGGAACGTCATATCCCGCGAGATCAGCCAGGCGAGAAAGGCAGGGAGGGATGCGGCGGACCTCATCGCCGAGGCGGCGGATCTCCCCGGACGGATCAAGGAGGCGGAGACGGAGCGCGAGACGCTCACCGGGCAGGTGACGTACCGCCTGATGCGCCTCCCGAACATCCTCCACGAGAGCGTCCCGGTGGGAAAAGACGATACCGAGAACGTCGAGATCCGGCGCTGGGGCGAACCGAAGGTCCCCGCGTTCGACCTGAAGAACCACGGGGCCCTCGCCGTCGAGCACGACTGGGCGGACTTCGAGCGCGCGGCAAAGATCTCCGGAGCGGGGTTCTACTTCCTGAAGGGGAGGCTTGCCCTGCTCGATATGGCGCTCCAGCGGTTCGTGATGGACCTCCTTGTCGAGCGCGGATACACCCCGATCATACCCCCCTACATGATGAACCGGGCGGCATACGAGGGCGTGACGGATCTCGCCGACTTCGAGAACGTCATGTACAAGATCGACGGCGAGGACGAGTACCTGATCGCGACAAGCGAGCACCCGATGGCCGCGATGTACAGCGACGAGATCTTCGAGGAGAAATCTCTGCCGCTCCGGTTGGCGGGGTTGAGCCCGTGCTTCCGGCGCGAGATCGGGGCGCACGGCCTCGACACGAAGGGGCTCTTCCGCGTCCACCAGTTCCACAAGGTGGAGCAGTTCATCTACGCGACGCCGGAGCAGTCCTGGGACCTCCACGAGGAGCTGCTCGCGAACGCCGAGGCGGTCTTCCAGCAGCTCGGCCTCCCCTACCGGGTCGTCCTGATCTGCACGGGGGATATCGGGACCGTCGCCGCGAAGAAGTACGACCTCGAGGTCTGGATGCCCCGGGAGGAGTGCTACCGCGAGGCGGTCTCCTGCTCGAACTGCACGGCCTACCAGGCGGTGCGGCTGAACATCAAGGTGCGCGATCCGACCGAGTTCACCGAGAAGCGCTACCTGCACACCCTGAACAGCACGGCGATCGCGACCTCCCGCGCGATCCGGGCGATCCTCGAGAACTACCAGAACGAGGACGGCTCGGTCACGATCCCGAAGGTCCTCAGGCCCTACCTCTACGGCAGCGAGACGCTGTAGAGGGGGCCGGCAGTTGTTTTTCCGGCAGATACGGGACGCCGGAAGCCGATCACTTTTTTCGCAGCCCGGCAATCTCACCCACCAGCGTCCCGTAGACCCGGCGCTCCTCGGTGACGTCCTCATAGGTGACGTAGTCTGTCCCGTCGGAGAGCTCGACCGGCGAGAAGCGGATCACCTTCTCCTTTCCGTCCCTGCACCGGACGGAGAACATCCGCGGCCGGGGCCGGCCCCGGCCGGCCTCTCCCCGGTCGGCCTTCCAGGCGGCGATCGCTTCACGGCGCTGCGTTTCGTCGGGGAACGCCAGCCGGAACCAGTCTTTCCCGTTCGAGAGGTCCGCAAGGGTGTACCCAAAGAGTTCGGTGAACGCCCGGTTGATATAGGCGTAGTGCCCGTCGCTCTCGATGACGGCCGATGGAATCGGTGACGAGTCGACCAGGTCCCGGAAACGGCTCTCGCTCCGGCGGAGCCGCTCCTCGGTCTGCCGCCGGGCAATGGCGATGGAGGCCTGGCGGACGAACGACTCGATCGCTTGCCGGTTCTCCAATTCTCTCTCCAGGGGAAGGTAAATGCCGACAGTGCCGTAGATGTGCTCTCCCCAGACGAGGCAGAGTAAATAGATCTTTCCAAGGTTCAAAATCCGGAGGACCTCCTCACAGCGATCTTCCGGGATCTGCCCGAAGCAGAGGTCGTAGAAGGACGCCCCAACCTGCCCGACCTCCGGCTTGAAGAAGAACTCCTGGACCCCCCGATGTAGCAGACTCGCAGGGTCTCCCCCGAGGGGGTGCGAGGCGATGTAATCCAGCGGGAATGCCATTCCGACCGGATCCCGTCCGAGAATCCGAACCAGTACGCTGTGAGCAGCCTGATCGCGGATCGCACGCACGAAGAACTTCCGGTTGCTCTCGTCGTAGGATAGAACGTGGATGAGGGTCCCCGGCACCAGCTCGGAGATGCGATCCGCGACATACTCATAAATATCCGCCTCAGCCGGCATATCGACAAGCTCCATCGCCGTCCGGGCGAGAAACTCCATACTCCTGACGTAGTGTTTCCGCTCGGTGATCTCCTCGAGAACAAGGGTGCAGCCCTTCTCCCCATCCTCGAACGTCGTCGGGATCGCCTGCATCTGGTAGAAGAACTCCCCATCCTCCCGCGCATACCGGATATCGGCGATCACCTGCTCCCGTTCGAGCCCCTCGATCACCGCGAGCGCCTCCGGGGTGGAGACGACGGGGAGAGCGGTCTCGCGGATCGTTCTCCCGATGAGAGCGTCCTTCGACTGCCGGAGGTGCTTCAGGCACTGGTCGTTGACCTGGACGATCCGCTGCTCGTTATCGAGGATCAGGATCAGGTTCTTCGTGAAGCAGAGGAAGGCGGAGATCGGGACGCGCTGGGCGAGGGAATAGAGTTTCGCGTTCCCGATATTGCGGACGTCGACTTTGCCGGCGATCTGGAGGATCTCGAGGTGCTTCGAGACCGAGTTCCGGGTGACGCCGAGTTGTTTTGCCACCTCGGTGATGGTCATGCCCTTCGGCCGGAACCGGAGAACACGGAGGATGCGGTTTGGGAGATCGTGCTCCTCCTGCATAACAGGTGCAGCAAGGCTACACCGGTATATCATACTTTTCTGCCGGGGCGAGGGTGGGGAGGTGCACCCCCGGGTGAATCTGTCCCCTTCTCTGGAGCAGCGCCCGGCTCCGGCAACCGCCGTTCTTCCTCTTTACGGGATCGTCCGGACGATCCGCTCCTTCGTCACCTTCCCGGCGATGAACCGGGCGAGGGCAAGCAGCGCCAGGCCCACGGCCATGAGGACCGCCTCCGCCGTCGCGGAAACTCCCGAGCCGCCGGATATGACGGCCTGGAGCCCGCCGATCAGGAAGATGAACCCGAATATGAAGGCGAACCCGAGGATCTGGTTCTCCCGCATCCCGAGGGCGAGCTGGGCCGCGCCGATGAGCCCCGCCGCGGCGGCGATCCAGACCGGGACGACGGCCGCGAGGTGGAGGAGGAGCAGGGGGTCGGCGGCGACGGGAGCCTCCGCAAGAGCTGAGGCCGCCCCGATACTCACCGCGGCCGCGAGGAGGGTCGTCAGGTACGCCGGGACGACGACACCGAGAGCTTTCCCCTCCCAGAGGCGCTGGAGCGAGACCGGGGCGCAGAGGAGCGTCTCGATGGTGCCGTCCCGCTTCTCGCGGAGGAAGGCGTCGGAGCAGAAGATGTAGCCCATGAAGACACCGACCGGGAGGGTGATCGCCGCGATGCCGCCGGAAACGGCCGCAGCGTCTCCCCCGGCCGCCGCGGCGATGCCGACGGCGGTCATGACCGGGAACCAGATAGCAAAGACGAACGCGGTGATGAGGACACCCCGGTTCCGGAGGGCGAGCCGTATCTCCCGGCGGGCGATGACGGAGAGCGTGCTCATGCCCCGCCCTCCGCTCTGCCGACATGTTCGAGGTAGATCTCCTCAAGCGACCTTGACGACCGGCGGACCTCCTCGATACGGATGTTGGCCCCGACAAGGGCCGCGACGAGGTCAGGCGTCGCGCCGGGGTCGGCGAGGGTGCAGTGGAGGGCGCCGCCGTCTGCGTCGCACCCGGCGACGAACGGGAGCCTCCCGACGGTCTCGCACGCGCGGGCCCGGTCGCCGGGGTCGGCGAGGGAGACCGTCACGGCCGGGCGGCCGGAGGCCGAGGTGAGGTTTGCCACGGTATCGAAGGCACGAATCCTGCCGCCGGCGAGGATCGCGACTGTCGAGCAGATGCGCTGGACCTCGTCGAGGTGGTGGGAGTTTAAGAAGACGGTCATCTCCTCCCGCCGGGAGAGCTCGAGGATGAGGTCGCGGACCATCCTCTGCGCGCCGGGGTCGAGGCCGGAAGACGGTTCGTCGAGGAAGACGACCTCCGGTCGGTGGAGGATGGCCCGGGCGATCCCGAGTTTCCGTTTCATGCCGGTCGAGAACGTCCCGACGGGATCGTCACGGCGATCGGCGAGGTCGACCAGGGCGAGGAGTTCGTCGATCCTCTCCGCCGGGTCCTCGACGCCGTAGAGGCCGGCGTAGTAGGCCAGGTTGTCGGCGGCGCTCATCCGGTCGGCGAGACCGTTGTTATCAAAGAGCACCCCGACCCTCGCCCGCGCATCGTCGTCGGAAGCGAGGTCGCGGCCGAGGACCCGGACCTCCCCCGCGCCGGGGGCGAGCAGGCCGAGCAGGATCCGGATGGTCGTGGTCTTCCCGGCGCCGTTCGGGCCGAGATAGCCGAAGACCTCACCGTGACCGACGGTGAACGAGACGTCGCGGAGGATCTCCCGGCCGTCGAAGGACCGCGAGAGGCCCCGGACCTCGACGGCGCTCATGCCGGCCCCCTCCGGCACCGGGGAACGAGTCGCCCGGGTTCCCGGACCGCGGGCTTTGCAGAGTACATAGAGATAGATCTTCTCAGGAAATTGTAAAAGGAACGGATCCGGTGGGCGAACCGGAGCACCGGCGTCCAGCCATGGATGGGAAACGCTATCTCACCATAGAAAGAGAACTTCCATCATTGCGCCGGACCCTGTTTCCCGTTCCGGCGCCCGGACCAGGAGCATCTTGATGGAGTTTGACTGCGGCATCGACGACCGGCCCGGCCCGGCACGCCTCCTCATCTTCGGCCTGCAGTGGCTGGCGGTGAGTCTCCCCCTCATCCTCATCGTCGGCGGCGTGACAGCCGCTCTCCAGGGGGAGGGGGCGGCCGTCTCCTACCTGCAGAGGCTCTTCCTCCTCGTTGCCCTGGTCCTCATCGCGCAGGTCTACCTCGGCCACCGGCTTCCCCTGGTCCCCGGCCCGGCGACGGTGCTCCTGATCGGCATCCTCGCGGGCATCGATGCGGGCATCGGCGCGATCAACGCATCGCTCCTCGCCGGGGGGCTCCTCCTTGCCGGAACAGCGGCGACCGGCCTTATCGGGCACCTCAAACGCCTCTTCACGCCGCGGGTGATCGCGGTCGTCCTCATGCTCATCGCGTTCACCCTCGCCCCCACAATCCTCGCCCTGGCCACGGACGGAGGCGGTACGGTCCCCCCGGCGCAGGCCTTCCTCTTCTCGATCGTGTTTGCGCTCGCCCTCTTCGTCGCCGGCGGGCGTCTTGCGGGGATATGGAAGTCGACCCTGGCGTTCTGGGCGATCCTCCTCGGCACCCCGGTCTACGTCGTCCTCTTCGGGGCGGTCCCCCTGCCTCCGGCGGATGCCCCCCTCTTCGCGCTGCCCGGGGGCCTGATCGCACCGCTCGCCGTGCCCGATGCCGGAGTCCTCGCGGCGTTCCTGATCTGCTACCTCGCGCTCGCCGTAAACGACCTCGGCTCCATCCAGTCGGTGGGCAGCCTTCTCCGGGCCGACGGGATGGAGGGGCGGGTGAACCGCGGGGTGACCGTCACCGGCCTTGCGAACGTTCTCGCAGGCGTCACCGGGGTGATCGGTCCGGTGAACTTCTCCCTCTCCCCCGGGGTCATCGCCGCCACAGGCTGCGCGTCACGGTTCGCCCTCGTCCCGGCCGCGGTCGGGCTCGGCCTCGTGGCCGCATCGCCCCTTGCCATCGGTTACCTGGAGAGCATCCCGGCGCCGGTCATCGGCGTCGTCCTCACCTACGTCATGGCCTCTCAGATAGCGGCAGGGCTCATGCTCGCGCAGGAGAACGGGGCGGTCGGGAGATTCGAGGACGGCCTGATCATCGGCGTCCCCCTCCTGCTCGGGACCCTGGTGGGTTTCCTGCCTTCGGCGGTCGCGGTGGGGTTCCCGGGCATCGTCCGTCCCCTGATCGCGAACGGTTTCGTCGTGGGTATCGTCACGGTCCTGATGCTGGAGCATATCGTCTATCGCCGATCACGGAAGTGAGAAGCAAGGAAGAGACAACAGGAAAATAATAGCCTGAAAAGAACGATGGGCCCGGTGCGATTCGAACGCACGACCTCCCGGTTATCAGCCGGGTGCACCACCGGCTATGCTACGGGCCCGGTGGGATTGCCTTAGCGCCTATAAATGTTGCATCATCACCAACATAAAGGTTGCGCCAAAACCCCGCTCCCGAACCGCCGGATGACGAAATTATTGCGGAGCACGCAGAGGATCGCAGACCCGGCATCCTTGCCGGGAGATGTACATCCTGAAGAATGACCCGGACTCCTGCCGGACGAACGAAGTCGGTGAAAAGCGTGATAGAGATGATATGGGCCCGGTGCGATTCGAACGCACGACCTCCCGGTTATCAGCCGGGTGCACCACCGGCTATGCTACGGGCCCGGGTGGGATTACCCTCCAACATCTGACATACAAGCACTTATTTTTTTGGATTGATATCCAAAGCGCTATGTTAAAACCCGACGATAGAAGTACAGTTGAGTTGAACAATGGCTGTACGATACCTACTCGGGAATGAGGGCATCGCTCACGCGTGTCTCGAGGCAAACATCGATTTTGCCAGCGGCTACCCGGGAACGCCGTCCTCCGAAGTGATCGACATCCTCCGGGTGCAGGAAGAGCGGCCCTTCACCGTGGAGTGGTCCACGAACGAGAAGGTCGCCTTCGAGAACGCCCTCGCCGCCGCCTGGTGCGGGGTGCGCGCACTCTGCACCATGAAGCATGTCGGGCTGAACGTGGCGGCCGACCCCCTGATGACGAGCGCATACACCGGGGTGACCGGCGGGTTCGTCATCCTCTGCGCAGACGACCCCTTCGCGCACAGTTCCCAGAACGAACAGGATACCCGGCGCTATGCCCACTTTGCGAAGATCCCCTGCCTCGACCCCTCATCGGTCCAGGAGGCGCACGACATGCTGCGGGACGCCTTCGCCCTCTCCGAGGAGTTCGGCCTCCCCGTCATCTTCCGGCCAACGACCCGGATCTGCCACTCAAAGGGCGACGTCGACCTCGGGGAGATCGGCACCGAGCACCGGACCGCCGTCTTCCACCGCGACCCACGACAGTATGTCGTCATCCCCGCGCACACGAGGGTATTGCACAAGAAACTGAACGAGAAGCAGCAGGCGCTGAAAGAACGGCTGGTCGAGCTCGGCTACAACCGCCACACGATCCGCGGCACGACCGCCGTCATCACGAGCGGCGTCGCGGCCGCCTACGTCCAGGAGGTGCTCCCCGATGACGTCTCGCTCGCGATCGTCGGCGCCTACCCCATCGAAGAGGGGTGGCTCCGCGCCTTCGTCGACCGGCACGAGAAGGTCCTGGTCGTCGAGGAGCTCGCCCCGGTCGTCGAGGAGGCCGTCCGCCAGGTGGCGACCCGGACGGAGGTCCTCGGCAAGATGACCGGCACGGTGCCGCACGAAGGGGAGTTCAACCCGGCGACCGTCTCTGCCATCCTCGAACGAGCAGGCATCGCTCCCACCGTGACCTTCCCGGCACCCGCCCCGGTCCAGGGCGTGCCGCCCCGCCCGCCGATCCTCTGCGCCGGGTGCATGCACCGGCCGACGTTCTACGCGATGCGGAAGGTCTTCCGCGACGGCATCTTCCCGAGCGACATCGGGTGCTACACCCTCGGCCTCCAGCTCGGCGCGGTGGACACCACCATCTGCATGGGCGCCTCGATCACCGTCGGGAGCGGCATCGCCCGGTCGGGCGAGGAGCACCCGGTGGTCTGCACCATCGGCGACTCGACATTCCTCCACACGGGAATGCCGGGACTCTTAAACGCCGTCTACAACGGCGCCGATATGGTCGTCGTCATCCTCGACAACCGGATCACCGCCATGACCGGCCACCAGCCGAACCCCAACACCGGACTGACCGCCACCGGGGAGGAGAGCACCCCGATATCGCTCGACGCGATCTGCCGGGCGTGCGGGGTCTCGTGGGTCGAGACGGTCGACCCCTACGATCTCCCGGTCCTCCTCGACACGTTCAGGAAGGCAAAGGAGCGTAAAGGCGTCCGGGTCATCATCGCAAAACAGCCCTGCGTCATCACCGCACGGAAGAGCGGGATCAAGCGCAAGGTCTACGCGGTCGACCTGGAGCAGTGTACCGGCTGCGGGGTCTGCCGGTCGTTCGGCTGCCCGGCGATAGCGTTTGCCGGGAAGAACGCGACGATCACCGAGCTCTGCGCCGGGTGCGGCGTCTGCGCGGACATCTGTCC
>DALN01000014.1:16424-17353 GCA_002499455.1 Methanoculleus sp. UBA77
CTCCGCTACCGCCACTACCTGCCGGCCGGGGGAAGGCTCGTCGTGAACCGGAACCTGGTCGTCCCCACATCGGTCTACCAGCAGGACCTGGACGTGCCCGACGAGGAGAGCATCCTCGCCGCGCTCGCCGACCTCGACGTCGCCTGCATCGACGCCGCAGCCCTCGCGGAGGAGGCAGGGAGCATCCTCTCGCAGAACATCGTGATGCTCGGCGCCGCGTCCGGGGATATCCCGCTCCGGCCCGAGACGCTCGAAGAGGCGGTTCGGCGGTGCGTCCCGAAAAAGACCGTCGAGGTCAACGCCGCGGCCTTCCGGCTCGGCCGTGAGGCGGGAGAACGGGGCGCGGGCAAGCCCTGATCCCCGCTCTCCACCCATCACCGTTTTTCTCTCCCCGCAAACTGTATTACCCATCCTGCCGACCTGATACGCCATGAGCGAGCGGGATATCGTTGAAGCACTCAAAAGCCGTGCAGGCGCAGAAGGAGAGTTCCGGCTCTCCGAACTGCAGAAAGACCTGGGAGCCGGGCCATCGCTCGAGCGCCTTGCCGGCGAGATCCGCCCGCACCTCGACAGTCTCGGCCTCGCCATCAGGCCGGCCGGGGATGACTATATCATCGGCCGCCCGGACGGCGGGATCCTCAGGGTCGACGATGCCGGGCGAGAGCGCCAGCTCGCATTCTTCCGGAGCCCCGGGGTGCCCGGCTACATCCAGGAACTGATCGAGTCCTACATCGAGAAGAAGACCAGCAAGCCCTGGGACGACCCTGCCGTCCTCGACCGGATGCGGAACGCCATCCTCGCCCAGAAGAGCCAGTACTGGAAGGAGAAGCAGGTGAGCTACCGGAAGGCCTACCCGGTCCTCGGGTATCTCGCCTACCACGCGCCGGTCTACCTGGTGCAGTTCGAGCACATCCTCTGGCAGATCATCA
>DALN01000173.1:0-2226 GCA_002499455.1 Methanoculleus sp. UBA77
GGCGTCGTAAACGCCGGCCTCGATACGCTTCTCGTCCCCCTCGCCTCGCTCGACGCCTGCATCCGGTGCTCTCCCGACTACGCGACGCTCCGTGCGTTCGCGCTTGCCCATGCCGTCGACGTGGTCGTCATCTACACCCGCGAGACGGAGTACAGGGAGAACGACCTGCACAGCCGGGTCTTCGCCCCGACGTTCGGCTACCTGGAAGACCCGGCGACCGGTTCGGGGAACGCCGGCCTCGGGAACTTCCTCATCCGGCAGAACCTCTGGACAGACCGGACGCTCGTCATCGAGCAGGGGCCGGACCGGGAGAACCCGAACATCGTCCGCCTGCTCCGTCCAGAAGACGGGGGGCTCATGTTCGGCGGACGGGGAGAGGTACGGATCGACGGGAGTTACGTCCTCTCTACAGGAGTTCCCCCCGGGCCACCGGAATGACCCGGCCGCCGACCTGCACTGCAATGGACTCTCTGCTGCTGTCGGGGATTGCAGAGCCGGTCGCGCACCGCCGTCCGTA
The DNA here is from genome assembly GCA_002499455.1 of Methanoculleus sp. UBA77. Taxonomy (GTDB): domain Archaea; phylum Halobacteriota; class Methanomicrobia; order Methanomicrobiales; family Methanoculleaceae; genus Methanoculleus. The sequence continues at coordinate 518 of DALN01000173.1, forward strand.
TCCAGAACGGTGATATGCACAAAGGGCGTATGAGATGTTGTTTCGGGATGAGCCCGCATGCCGTCCCTGCGCGACCGGTAAATCATGGACAGCACGATGGAGATCATTTCAGCGACCCTCGCCCTCGCATCCGAGCTTCTGCTCCGGACGGTCCCGATCGTCATCGTAGGCGTGCTGATCGCCGAGATCCTGATTGCTCTCCGGATCACCGACAGGATTGCCAGGGTAGCCTATCCGATCACGGCGTTCTCTCACCTGCCCCATGAGTGCGGAACGAGTTTTCTCCTGGCATTCGTCTCGCCACAGGCAGCAGACGCGATGCTCGTCGACTATTACCACAAAGGGATGATCGGGAGGGGCGAGTTGATCGTCGCAGCGCTCATCAACTCCTTTCCGTCCGTCGTCATGCACTGGCGCTACCTTATTCCGGTCTATGTGCCGCTGCTCGGGGTGTTCGGCGTCATCTATTTCGCCATACTGGTGGGGATCGGGTTCCTCAAGACGGGCATCGTCATGACGGCCGGGAGGATACTCTTTCCTGCGGTTCAGCCGCCCCGGGCGCCGAAGCGATCCGCAGGTCGGGCTCTGTCCCTGAAAGAGGCTGTACAGGCCTCACTCGGACCGACTGCGAAAGCCCTTCGCCGGATCCTCGGCATCATGATCCCGACGCTCGTGGTTGTGGCGCTCCTCATCGAGGCAGGAATCTTTGATGCCGTTGCTGCATACCTGGAGGGCGCAAGCAGGCTCTTCCCCATACCTCCGGAGGGCCTCGCGATCATTGCTGCAAAGTTCGGGTCGTATATCGCTGCAGCAAGCCTTGCATCCGGATTGCTCGCGGCGGGTGATATGTCGGGCAGGGATATCGTCATCACACTCCTTGTGGCCAACCTGCTCACCAGTCTCGTCACCTACCTGCGGTGGCTCGGGTCCTTCTACGTTGCAATCTTCGGGCCGAGGCGGGGCACCGAGATCATGCTCCTCTCCGTCGCTCTCCAGGACGGCCTTCTGCTGATAGTCATCTTCCTGCTGGCCTGGCTCTGGTGAACCGGTCCCTGACCGGTTCGGGGGCGAATGGGACCGGGAGCAGGTCATACGTATGCCTCGGGCCCCGAGGGATAAAAACGAGAAGAGGTGCGGGTGACCGGTAACACCCCCACCTACAGAAAAACCTGATATCAGGCTGTCTCGGCCGCTTTCTCCGCAGGAACCTGATTGCGGTCGAGCACCAGCCCGACCAGCAGCGCAGCCGCCGAAAGGGGCAGGGCGATGACGAGAGGGTCCACGGCCTGCCACGGCATGGGAAGGATCGCCGGCACCCCGAAGATGAGGTCGGACAGTCCGAGCAGTTCCGATTCTTTGATGTGGATAAAGGCGGTCCATATGAACCAGGCGGCCGTCCCGGTGGCCAGGCTCAGCTTTGCCGCGGAGAGGCTCGGCCTGTCGCTGAACATGGCGTGCGCGTAGGCCGGCAGGAACGCGGACGCACAGAGGCCCATGAACATTGCCGTTGCCCGTGCGATGATGCTGCCGGGCATGACGAGGGCGAGGATGATGCTTACGACGATCATGACGATGGTCGCTATCTGGATCCTCTTCATCGAGCTCCCCCGAGCACCGGCGCGCCGCACCATGTCAAACCCGAGCGATGTTCCCATGACGTGGAGGAGGGAACTGAGCGTGGACATCGCGGCGGCAAGGAGCGTCAGCAT
>DALN01000173.1:2278-6912 GCA_002499455.1 Methanoculleus sp. UBA77
TAGAAGTAGACGTTGGTGAGCGCGCCGACCGTGAAGGCGACCCCTGTCATCATGAGGATGAACGGCCCCCCGACGAAGACCGCACGGTTCAGCGACCTGCTGTCACTGACGGTCATGAACCGGACGACGAGCTGGGGCTGCGCCAGCACCCCGATACCCACCCCGAGAACGAGCGTCGTCACCATGGTGAGCCAGATAGAGGATCCGAACGCCGGCATGGAGGCCCACCCGGTCATCCCTCCGGCGGCGAGCGCCTGGGGGACGAGATCCGACATCGCGGCGAGGGCGGTATGCGCTTCAATGACGCCTCCGAGGTGGATATACGTGAGCACCAGAAGGATGGTCATGCCGACGAGCATGATCCCGCCCTGCAGCGCGTCCGTGTACATGACAGCGATGAGCCCGCCCAGTATCACGTAGAGGGCGACGATCACGGCAAACCCGATGAGCGCGGTGGTGTACGGGATCTGCAGCGTGCTTGTGATGAACTGGGCTCCGCCGATCAGGATCGCCGCCGTATACAGCGGCATGGCGACGACGATGACAAGCCCCGTTGCATACCGCATGAACGGTGATTGGTAGCATTTCCCCATCAGGTCGGGGAAGGTCACGGCATGAAGCCTGCTCCCTATCCGGCGGGTTCTCTTCCCGAAGACGACGAATGCGATGAAGATCCCGAGCCCGATGTTTAAAACGGTCAGCCAGATCATTCCCATACCGAGCTGCGCCGCAGCCCCGCCGAAACCGACGATAGCCGACGTGCTGATGAATGTCGCTCCATAGGAGAGGGCAAGGACCACGGGGTGGACTTTCCTGCCGGCGACCATATAGTCGTCGTCCTCTTTCGTCTGACGGTAGCCGAGGTAGCCAAGGCCGATGGTGGCAGCGAGGTAGATCAGCGTCACGATGACGAAGAGCCCTGTGTCAACTGCCATCCCGTTGTTCCTCCACGCCGGAGTTCCAGTTCAACAGACCGTACACTAAGCATGCGAGCGTGAATCCGAGCGCAAGCAGATAGCCAATCCAGATCGAGGGATCACTGATTCCAAACATAACAAATCACCTGCCGGTAACGGAAAAACCGTTACATTACACGGGAACGCGGCAAAATGGCCGGTTCCCTAACTAAATATAAAGAAGAATGCGTTCTGCACGAGCGTGCAACGGTAGGGCTCCGATCCGTTACCTATCATTGAGTGCCCACATATCATCCAGAACAATTTTATTTAAACTGTTCGATCCAGTTCTCTTCACGGTTGTACGAGATACCGTTGCTGCCGAGTAATCTCCCGGTTAAAGCCCGGACTGTGCAACAGATCACTGTAACAGCAGCAAGGGCCCCTGCCACGCATGGGTGGCGACGGCAGGGGTTGGAGGAAGTATCAAGACGCGCCCGGATATCCTGTCCGGATATAACTCCAGACCGGAGAGCATTTCTATCCGGGTCCGGCATACTCCCTGTACGTATGGACCTGCGCCTCACCCGGGGCTTTGGCACCGGTGATATCGAGACCATTGGGCTCTCCCCGGCAGTACTGATGGTAGAGGTTGCCCCGGAGAAGAGCGAGGACGTGGAAGCGGTGCTTCGTATGCATTCAGTCCGCGGAAGATTCACCTGCACCGCCGAGCCGCCTGGGGGCAGGTTCCTGGTTGCAATCGACGACTCAAGCGACCTCGATAGCCTCAGAGAGGCGCTCGAGACGGCTGAGGGGATCGACGAGTGCGGCGGCCTGTCCGGCTGCCGCCGCGACCCCTATGCCGTCCGGGATCTCGTCGAGGAACTGCACCGGCGACGGGAGGATGCGCTCGCAAGGAAAGACCTCGATACCCTCGAAGACGAGGTCGCACTGGGGCTTTACGGCGACGAGGACTGGTGACAGGGAGGCCGGACCTGCGGTAGAACGGCAACGCTGGGGCTCTGCGACGCACGAGGCGGTGCGCGGGGGAGGAGGCACGCTGAAGACTATCGCGCTGGCCGGCAGGCTCAGGATTCTATTCGAGGGTGGATCCTGCCGCATGAAGTCGAATAGAGAAGATAGGCTCTTTAGAAAGAGATAACAAAAATCAGAACGCCCCGGCCGGGATTTGAACCCGGGTCAAAAGCTCCGCAGGCTTCTAGGATATCCACTACCCTACCGGGACACGAGAACCTGTGCCTTTCCCCTAATTACTAGGGTGTTCTCCTTAAAAAGGCTTGCTCCCCGGAAGATGGGCGCCCTGCAGGGAAGACTGCCGGATCCGGGGAACGCCGGGGAAAAAAGCCGGGTGCCGGGGCACTCGTCCCGGCTGGTGCGGCAGGGCAGCGTCGTCGGAGTGCTCACACCCCTCCTGCGCGCATCAGAACATGCACTTTCACGTCGTCTCCGACAAGCTCGATCAGGTAGTCCCCGGGGCTGCCGACAAAGATTTGTTTATGGGCATCCGCACTGTAAAGTTTCCCGAACCCGTTCTCCGAGACGATCCTGCCTGACTGACGATCCCGCACGGTCACCTTAAACCACGATGTTTCGCTCGGGTAGGTCTGCTTGACCATCCCGCTCTTTATGTTGTCATAATCGCTTGTGGCATACTTCTCTCGCGTGATCATCCTGGGCTCCACCTCGAACCCGATGATGAGCGGAGGTGAGGTCAGGTTGAAGGAGAAGGCCTCCGCTCCATGCGTGAGGTTGAACTGTGACGTCCGGTTATAGATGATCACGTAGGGCTCCGGTGTCGGAGGCGCCCGCGGTACCTGGCTGAGCGTGGGACCGGCCATGCTGCTCGTGGGAGTGGGATACGGGGTTGCAGGTGTCAGGTATCCGGGATCGAGTTCCTGCGTTCCAGACATCTCCGGGGTCTCTGAAGGCGAGAAGAGGCCGGACCAGCCCGATTCCCCGCCCGGCGGCAGCTCCGCGCACCCGGCCGATGCAAGGAGCAGCAGCATCACGGTTATTATAAACAACGATTTATGCACCCTGGTCACGTTACAGGGATTATGCGAAGGGGTATTTATGCTTTTACCCATGTATTCTCTGAGAAATATTCTACACACAAAATATATCCTGCCGGCAGCATTCGTCGTCGGCATCCCTGACCGGTGCAACAATCGTGCTGCCCTGCAGCCCGACGACGCCCGTCGAGGAGCCCGGTCGTCGAAAATGTTCCTGCCGTCGGGCAGGAAGCTGCAGGGTCCCCATACCGCGATAGCGGGTATGTGCGGGCTCCTGCTGTCCTCCGGAGTATCCAGTAACGTATATCTGCGGCTGCGGCCAACGCTTGATGATAGTAATGGGTAAAAAGCAGGGAAGACAGGCAAGGCGCGAGGCGCACACGCAGCATGATGACGGCAGGGGCCCCGGTGCCCCCGCACCGGGAGTCCCGGAGGCTCTCTCCCCGGCAACCGTCGTCGCCTCCATCAAGACCAGCAGGCACCTGCAGGTCCTTATCGGGCTGACGATCGCCGGGTTCCTCCTCCGGTTCTACAACCTTGCTGGGAATTCGCTCTGGCTCGACGAGGCCTCGACCCTCACGTTTGCCCGGCAGTCGCTCATCGGCATCTGGGAGAGCACCGCGGGTGGAGAGTTCAACCCGCCGCTCTTCTACTGGCTGGAGCATGTGATGCTTGTCTTCGGGGAGAGCGAGTTTGTGCTCCGGTTCCTCCCCGCACTCCTCGGCGTCCTGACGATCCCCATTGTCTACTTTATCGGGAAAGAGTTCCGGGACCGGAACGTCGGGCTCATCGCCGCCGCTCTTCTCGCGTTCTCGCCCTTCCATATCTTCTACTCGCAGGAGGCCCGGGCCTACGCGCCGATGCTCTTCTTCTTCTCCCTCGCGCTGCTCTTCTACGTACGGGCGAGCCGGTCGGACACTCTCCGCTCCTGGGTCCTCTTCGGGGTCTTCTCGGCGGTCGCCTTCTGGATGCACTTCTACGCCATCGTGCCGGTCGCGGTCCTCATCCTCCACGCCCTCGTCACCCGCGCGGGCGAGATCCGGCGTGACCTGCGGAGCGCGAGAAACCCGGCCATCGGGCTTGCCGTCTTCATCGTTGCCGCCCTTCCTCTCCTCATCGTCACGATCGGCCTCTTCCTTGTCCGGACCTCGTCTGCTCCGACCTTCGGCCTGCAGGGGATCAGCGTCGTACACCTGACGCTCCAGCAGATCTCGGGGTTCAGCGACCTTGTCATGGTACTCTTCCTCATCCTCTTCCTGCTCGGTGTCGCCGTCACCTGGCGCAAGGACCGGAACGGGGCGCTCCTCCTCATCTTCATGATGGTCCTTCCCCTCGCGGCAAGCATCATCCTCTCGTCGGTGATGCCGATGATCCCGCGTTACCTCATCTACCTCCTCCCCATCTACTTCGTGGGGATTGCGTCGGCGTATCCCGCACTGTATGCCCTTGTCAGGGACAGGAGGGCGGTCTACCTCGTCGTGATTGCGGCGGCGGTCATCAGCCTCCCGTTCCTTGCAACCTATTATACGACCCCCCAGAAGAACGACTGGCGGGGCTTCTCTGCGGAGCTGGCCGGTATGACGGGGGAGGGAGACCTCGTCGTCGTCCTGCCGCCCTATATGGCGCAGCCGCTCGACTACTACTACAGCAACGCGACCGACCGGACCCTCGAACTCGGCGCGACGACCGGCGAGGAGCTCCAGGC
>DALN01000124.1 GCA_002499455.1 Methanoculleus sp. UBA77
GAGCCGTTGATGCAGTTTTTCAGGCACTCTTCCTCCTCTCCGACGTCCGGTTCCTGCTGCGGGAGACCGCTCCGCAGCATGAGTTTGATGAAGAGCAGAAGAAGCGGGCCGCAACCGCCCTCGAGAAGGTGAAGCGGCAGATTGCAATCCTCGAAGAGGAGTTGATACAGTGAAGTGCGCAGTCGATATCGATGCCCGCGACGTCGAGGAGATGTACATCAACATCGACCCCATCCAGGCAGGCGGGCGGCTCACCGCCGAGGCCATGAAGGCGGCGATCTCGTTCGGCGACGGCTACTCTGTCTGCGACAACTGCCGGAACCCTCCCCGGCTCGACTACATCAGGAATCCCCCCATCGCGCAGTTCCACGCCGATCTCGCCGCCTGGCTGAATATGGACACGGTGCGGGTGGTGCCGGGTGCGCGCCGGGGATTCCAGGCGGTCGCCTCCACGTTCGTGGAGAAGGGCGATCCGGTCATCCTCACGTCGCTTGCCCACTACACCGAGTTCATGGCGGTCGAGGCGGCCGGCGGTATCCCGCGGGAGATCCCGAAGGACGATAAGAACCATATCACCGCGGATGCCGCCGCAGAGAAGATCGAGGCGGTGATACGGGAGTTCTCGAAGACTCCGCCGCTGCTCTTCGTCGACCACGTCGACTACCAGTTCGGGAACGTCCATGACGTCGCGGGGATCATCAGGGCCGCCCACCAGTACGACGTCCCGGTCCTGGTCAACGGGGCCTACACGGTCGGGACCATGCCCATCGACGGCAAAGCCCTCGGCGCCGACTTCATCGTCGGGTCGGGCCACAAGAGCATGGCGGCCCCGGCGCCTTCGGGTCTTCTCGCGACGACGAACGAGCACGCAGAGCGGGTCTTCCGGATGACGCAGGCGAAGGGTGACGTGACCGGCCGGACGTTCGGGATGAAAGAGGTCGAGATGATGGGCTGCACCCTGATGGGCGTCACCGTCGTCGGGATGATGGCCTCGTTCCCCCACGTCAGGGAGCGGGTGAAGCACTGGGAGACCGAGGTGGCGCATTCGCAGGCGGTCACGGACGCCCTCCTCTCCATCGAGGGGACGAAGGTCCTCTCCGACTACCCCCGAAAACACACCCTGACCCGGATCGACACCCGCGAGTCATTCGATAAGGTTGCAGAACGGCACAAGAAACGCGGGTTCTTCCTTGCAAGCGAGATGAAGAAGCGCGGGATCACCGGCGTCATCCCCGGCTCCACGAAGGTCTGGAAGTACAACACCTTCGGGCTGACGGAGAAGCAGATCCGGCATGTGGGAGAGGCCTTCATCGAGGTTGCCCGGGATAACGGGCTGAATATCCTTTAAAACCCCTGATTTTTTAAGTTGATTTTGCAGGTCATAGCGAGATTTCCTGGTGTCTGGTGAAGGCCTGAAAATGAGCGTTTGTGACATGGCCTCACGCGAAGACGCGAAGAGGAGTCTCCAACTGTCGCACGGGCTTCGCGCTCTTCGCGTCTTCGCGTGAGATAATATCAAGATAGGACCCTCTTACCGGACCTCCTCAACCTCCCCGTTCTTCGCCCGGTACACCCGCACCGTCTCCGCCGCCCGTTCCGCGAGGCCCGCAACCCCGATCTCCTCCTCAATCTTCGCGATCGTCTCCGCGGGCGCCGCCGTCGAGGGGTAGCGGGGGACGGCCGCGCATCCGACATCCCCCGGATGGGCCTCGAACGTCCCGATGGCGCGGGCGCGCTCGATGATCTCCTCCTTGTCAAAACCGATCAGCGGCCGGAGGACGGGGACAGGCGTCGCCGGGGCGATCACCGCCATGTTCGCCAGCGTCTGGGAGGCCACCTGGCCCATGTTGTCGCCGTTGACGAGCGCGTAGGCGCCGCGCCTTTCGGCAAGGATGCCCGCCACCCGGAGCATGAACCGCTTGCAGAGGATGCACCGGTAGCGCGGCTCTTTCAAGGCCGTGATCACCTCAAAGAACGGTTCCATATCGACGACGAGGAGGTCGAGCGGGTGCCCTGGAACCCAGGCGGAGAGCCGGGCGTGGTTTGCGCGGACGTTCCATTCCACGTCCGCCCCCGCAAAGCGTCCGCCCTGCATGTTGACGTGCACCATCCGGCACCCCCGGCGCATCATCAGCCACGACGCAACGGGCGAATCGATCCCTGCCGATAGGAGGGCCATCACCTCACCCTGCGTCCCGTAGGGAAGCCCTCCCGGTCCGGGAATCCTCTCGTCGTAGACGAGGCCGCCGAACTCCCTGGCCTCCACGAAGATCTCGTAGTCGGGCGCCGTCAGGTCGACCCTCGCCTCCGGGATCCGGTCGAGGACGGCCGAGCCGACCTCGGCGCCGAGTGTCTGGCTGTTGAACCCCTCGACGCCCGACCGGCGCGCCCGGACGGCGAACGACATCTCCGGCCGGAGACGCCGCTCCGCACGCTCGACGGCAGCGGCCGAGAGCCCCTCGATGTCGGGGGTCGTCACCGTGCAGACGCTCGCGCTCGCCACCCCGAACGTCCGCGCGGCAACCGCGGCGATCCGCTCCGGCTCGTCGCCATAGATCAGGACCCGTCCGCGAGGAGTCTCAAACCTGTGGGCGATCCCTTCTGCCTCCAGCGCGAGCCGGATATTCTCCGTCATGATCGATATGAACCGCCGTTTCACCGGCTCGCTCTTGAGAAAGATCTCGCTGTAGCGTATCGTCACCGCTTCCATGAATCAGCACCTCCTTCCCGGTAGCCTCCCGGCGCGATCGTGACGTCCTTAAACCCGAGGTCCTTCACCGCGCCAAGCAACTCCTCAAGCCTCCCATGATACGCCGGGTCGGCCTCTATGGAGGCCTTGCGGCCACCGGTGCACCGGACCCGCAGGGTTCCCGGAATCTCCCGCGCAAGAAGGGCCTCCGCGGCCGCGACGAGCGCGAGGCACTCCCGGCTTACCGGCTCTCCGGCGGGTATGCGTGTCGCAAGGCACGCGGACGGCGGGCGGATCGGTATCCCGAGCTCCCCGGCAAGCGCTTCGATATCCGCCTTCCTCATACTGCACTCCGCAAACGGGCTCCTGATCCCGAGTTCGCGGAGCGCCCGCATCCCCGGCCGTGCACCGGGCCTGTCGTCGGCATGGGTTCCGTCGACCACCGTCCGACACCCCTGCCGCTCTGCCTCCCTAGCGATCGCCTCCATCATCGCCCGCTTGCAGACGTAGCACCGGTCGGGCCGGTTCTCCCGGACTGCGGGAATATCGAGCATATCGAGCGGTATCACGATCTGCGGGAGGCCCAGGCGCTTCGTGAGATCCCGTGCTGCCGCAAGTTCCCCCGGAGGGGTGAGGCCGGTGTCGACGCTGACAGCGATCGCCCGGATGTTGTGCTGCCGGGCAACGGCCAGCAGCACCGAACTGTCCGTCCCTCCGGAGAGCGCGACCGCAATAGGTTCATAGGATTTCAGGAGCGGAACAAGCCCGCAGTCTCTCGCCATCTGCTCTTCTTATGCTCGCTTGTTCTACATGAATGTTCGCGAATCGCGCCCATTTAAGCCTTCCCCGCAATGAGCAAATGATTTTTAACAGAGGCACTCCGAATGTGTACTGATATGGCGAAGAAAGCGAGTGCCAAACAGGCAGAACCCATGAAACTCTTCTATATTTTTTACAATCAGGAGCGCTGGGACAACTGGATAAAAACGCTCGAAGGTGCAAACTTCGAGCCCGCCGAGGGTGAAGAGGTCTCCGAAGGCGAGCAGATGCTCTACAGTTTCACCGAGGATATCACGCTCTCGGTCTTGAAGATCATCCGCCTCTACCAGAACGGCCGGTTCACGAAAGAGGAGGCCAGGGAGAAACTCGACGACGTGGAACTGATCGTCATGACCGGCCTCCCCGAAGGGGAACTCGAGGATATCATCGGGTCGCTCCAGCTCTCGCTGCTGGTGCTCTTCACCGCCTGCCGGAAATACCTCGAGGGCGAGTTCGATAAGGATATAAAGACGCTCGTGAAGAAGGGGCGGGGGCTCGATGAGGAGAACCTTGAGGAAGCGCTCGAGGTTGCGGCAAATATCGGGGCCGCCGTTGTCGACGGCGCTACCTGCTGCGCGAAGTATATCAAAGACGACGCGGAGAACCCCGGCCTCTTCGACGAGTGGCTCATCGAGATCGAGAATATGAGCAACGCCATGAAGTCTCTCGCCAAGTTCGACGAGGAGCCCGGAGAAGCCTCGTGATCGCGGATAAGGCCCGGTTCCGGGCGGCACGGAAGCTGGAGCGGGCTGCAGGGTTCCGGCTCCCCGACCACGTCTTCTCGGGCGCGTTTCTTGAGTCGCTGGGGAAGGCGATCAACTTCGAGAACCTTGACAGAAGGATGCAGGAGCAGCTCCTCGCCTTTTTCCGCGACTTCATGGACTGCAAGTGCAAGAACGCTCCCTTCTGCGGTTGCCCGGAGAGGAAGTTCACGCTCACCATCATCGAGTTCAGGGAGATGGGCCTCGATCACCGCCAGATCAGCGCCCACCTCCTCGACGAATACGGGATCGACCTCTACCCTGCCGATATCCTGAGTTTCCTCGAAGACTCCGTCCACATGCTCGAGGCGATACGGGACGTCGCCGAGTTGCAGGGGCGCGAGAAACTGGCGGAGAGCGCCATCGAGCATATCAAGCAGATCGAGCACTAGGGCATCAGCTCGTCTTATTCTGTTGGCACATGGAGAACGGCCAACTCACGCGAAGATCTGTTGATTGTCAGTGACAGCCCGTTGCTCACCTGACGGTGCTCGAACTCCTTCCCCTCCGGGGAGGTCACACTTCGCGGCTTCGCGCTCTTCGCGTGAGGTTGTACCCTTATCCGAATCGATAAACTCACGCGAAGCCGCGAAGAACGCGAAGTAGGGTAGGTGGGTATTTTGGTCCCCTTTGCGGCTCGCAACTCGCACCTGCCGGCGCTCGAACTCCGGATTCGCACCAATCGGTGCTCAAACTCCTGCCCTACGGGTAGTCGCACCCATCAGCCCGTCGTTCCTGCGATGCTCAAGGCTCGCTTCGCTCGCAGGTCGCACCTACGGTGCTCCAACTCCGCTTCTGACGAAGCGTCGTTCTTCGCGTGAGGCCACACAGTGGGCGAAAATTCAGGTGCAACGGGCCATCCGGCGGCCAACTGTCTGCAGTTGTGTGACCGGTGTAGGTGAGCGGAAGTCTCTCCCGGACAACCTGCCCGGGACGCGGTCAGAACTATCTCTTCTCCCTATCGACCTCGAAGTACCTCTCCGGGAACATATACCCGATAAAATAGTTCAGCCGCAGGATGAGGTTCTTCCGGTAGGAGAGGTCCAGGCCGTTCATGGGGAGCCCGACGACTGCGCCGCCGAGGACGGACTTGCATATCGAGGGCCGGAACCCTTTCCGCTGCCTGAGGCCTGCCCCCAGCCACCGCCACCGCATCGCCTCAGAGACGTTCCCGACATGATGGTGGTTGACGAAGACAGGCAGGATATACCATCGCAGGTTCTTTCCGGCCAGATACTCGGCATAAAGAGCGTCTTCCCCGCTTGAGAGACCATCGAGGGCCGTGCACGCCACGACGCACTTCCGGCGCGTCACGCAGCAGCCGAACGCCCCGTTGCCCCCGAGCAGCGAGATCGGCCCGGTCGGTCGCCTGATATAGCCGTCGTCGTAGAGCGCACCGATCACTCCTGCATCCGGATATCGTCCTTCGGCCGAGGCCTGTAGGACCTCTTCCCACTCCAGGAGGAGCTCCACGTCGGAGTCGACGAAGGCGACAAGGTCTGTTTGGGCCTCGCATGCCCCGAGCCTTCGTGCCGCCCCGAGGGTCGTGCTCGAAGAGATGACGTCGCAGCCGTACCCGCTGGCGATCGCCGTAGTCCGGTCGGTCGAGTGCTTATCGACGACGATGATCCTGTTCGGGCGCCCGTGCTGCTGGATCGACGAGAGCGTAAGCTCCAGCGTTGCGTCGCTGTTCCAGGTAGGAACGATATAATCGATGCTCCCCATGCCGCCGCAGCCCCCTGGCCTATCGGGTTTCATCTCACATAGGTTTGTCGTCACACACGGCGGGAGGATGGTGGAGCGGGTCCTGGCTTATCCCGTCCCGCCCGGTTTCCGCATCATGGGGCAGACGTTGCACCCCGCCATCTCCCCGAAGCAGAAGAGGAACCGGTCCTTGATGCTCGTCGGCAGTTGCGCCTCGGGGATGGGTTCGAACCCGAGTCTCCCGTAGAACCCGATCAGGGGAAGGGTAGAGTGGATGTAGATCGTCTCCGAGCCGCATTCGTCGAGGAGTTTCTGCACGGCCTCCCGCGCATATCCGCCTCCGCGGTATTCGTCCAGGGTGAAGACGCAGTCCATCTCGAGGCCGCCCGGGTGGCGGGTGCAGCGGGCTGTCGCCGCAAGGTTGCCGTCGATAAAGACACCGAAGATCCTCTCGCGTGCGGGATCGGCCTTCTGGTCCCGGTAATGCGTCCAGACCTTCTCTGCAAGCGGGAACTCGTCGCGTCTCAGTTCGCGAACTTCTTTCTTCATCGTCTTCCTCTCGTATTGATACAGATTGCCGCGCTGCTATTTCAACCAGATGGATCTGGCTCCCCTGCATGCCGGGGAGGTGATTTGGGGCCGAGATCCGCTTTTCAGAGCATGCCCGGCCAGGGGATCCCGAGTTTCCCGGCAAGCTCTTTCAGTTCGTCATGGATGCCCGCATCAATCCGGAGGAGGAGCAGGAAGTAGACCAGTCCGCCGAGTGCGACTGCTGCAAGGACGAGGGCGACGTTTGCGAGCGGGATGAAGTACGAGAAGGCGATGATGAAGGCTGCCATCACGAGTGCGGCAAGGACGATGCTCGCCACCGGGCGGGGCTCTATCCGCACCGGGATGCTCCGTGAGAGGGCGCGATTGGCGAGCGCCGCGTTCAGCACCATCGTGGCGAGTGTGGCCGCCGACGCCCCGACGATACCGTAGGCCGGGATGAGGAGGACATTCAGGCCGATGTTCGCGGCAACCGCGATTGCCGTCACCCGGAACGAGTCACGCGGCCGGTCGAGGGCATTCAGGCACATCGTCTGGAGGAACATGAAGACGTGGGCTATCTGGACGAGCAGGAGGATCGAGAGAGCTCCTGCCCCGGCGGTGGCTGACGCCGTGTAGAAGAAGTAGAGGAGCCGTTCACCGAGGAGCCAGCCCCCGACGGCGACTGGGACCGCAAGGAGGAGTGAGTAGGTGAAGGCACGGGCCAGTGCTTTCTCCACTGAAACGAGGTCGTTCTGCTTCCCCCAGTAACTGACTTTTGGAAACAGAGTGGTATGGAGCGCTATGGTGACGAACGTCGCTATCGATGTGAGCTGGAGCGCCACCCGGTAGACGCCGACGTCGGTATCGGTCAGGAAGTAGCCGATCATGATCGTGTCGGCATACGAGAAGACGAGGTAACCGCTTGCGCTGAGGAACGTCCAGAACGAGAAGGCAAAGAGGCTCCTGATGTGCGAGGCGCGGAACCGTGCCGGCGAGAGTTCGAGGAACCGGAAATTAAAGAGCCCTGAGACGAGGAGCCCGGCGACGAATCCGCCGGCGAGCCCCGCAATGCCGTAGCCGAGGATGACCGCGGCGACCTGGACGACCACCCGGGTCAGGTTGTCGAGCAGGCCGCCGATCTGGTTGATGCCGACCTTCCCCGTGCCGTAGACGCTGTTCGAGGCGATATTCGTGAAGACACTGACGGCCAGCGCAAGGAGCAGCCAGGGGAGTACCCCCGACGACATGAGATCCACGAGATACGGCTGCGCGATGAAGAGGAAACCGACCGAGACGGCCAGCAGCATCACGCGGAGGAAGATAAACGCGGTGAAGAATGCGTTCTGGTCCTCGCCCTCACTGATCCGCTTTACTGCGGCACCTCCGAATCCGCCGTCCCCGATCAGGTTGAAGACGCTATAGTAGGCGACGAAGATGTAGTATGCGCCCAGTATCGACAGGCCGACGGTGTGGGTAAAGAACATCGTGGAGAGGAACCCGATCGCGGTCAACCCCAGCGTTGAGGCGAGGCTGATGAGGCTCTGGCGCTGGACGGGGTCGATGCGCATGACACGGGCGAGATACCCGGAAGGGTGGAACACGAGCATTGGGTTCGCCGTAAAAAGCCATAGTTGTTTTGAACCGGGCCGACGGGGCGGCCACGATCCGGCAGGGTTCCTCCAGCATCGGACTCCGACCGCGATAACGTCATAGCGGAGCGATGCCAACGTATATTAATACTCTCGCAGGATGAGAGCAATGTCACGCGATCGGCGGTGAGACCTTGGATGCAGGGGTAATTGGTGTCGGAATGATGGGCAGGAACCATGCCCGTGTCTACTCGGAACTGAAAGCGGTGGACTCGCTCTACCTGTACGACCTCAACCAGAAGGCTGCCAGCAGCCTTGCAGGGACCTTCGAAGCAACGGCCTCCCCGACTGTTGAAAATCTGCTTGAGCACGTGGATGCGGTGAGCGTCTGCGTCCCGACGCCCTACCACTTTGGTGTTGCAGAGCAGGTGATCGACGCCGGAGTACCGCTGCTCATCGAGAAGCCCGTCTGTGCGACGGCAGAGGAGAGCAGGCGCCTTATCGAGAAGATACCCGAGGGTCTGGTCGTCGGCGTCGGGCATATCGAGCGGTTCAACCCGATCGTCCCGGAGATCAAGAAGATCGTCCGGAAGCCCCTCTACATCGAGATGAAGCGGCATAACCCGGCTTCTTCGCGGGTGAGCGGTTCTTCGGTCGTCGAGGACCTGATGATCCACGACGTGGATATCATGCGAAACGTCCTCATCCCGGACGGTGCCTATCGCCTCGCCGGAAGCGGGAACCAGGACGTATGCAGCGCTCTCTTCTCCTTCGGCGGGACCCCGGTATACCTCTCGGCGAGCAGGAAGTCCTCAAAGAAGATCCGCATGATCTACATCGAGGAGGAGGAGTTCACCATAGAAGGCGACTTCATGGCCCAGGAGATCTACATCCATAGAAAGCCCGGGCAGTATGCGGTCGAGAACGAGCGTTACGTGCAGGAGAACATCATCGAGAAGGTGCTCGTGAACAAGCAGGAGCCGCTCAAACTCGAACTCTCGACGTTCATCGACTGCGCCGCCCGGGGTCGGGAGTTCCCGGTCAGCCCCGCGCAGGCGCTGCTGAATATGGAGATTTGTGAGGACGTCGCGCGGTGTTTTGCAGCGTAACGGATGGTTTTTACATGAGTGACAGGTTACAATCGATCATCAGTGCTAAAGGCCCGATCAAAAAGATCGGCGTCGTCGGGATGGGCTATGTGGGGATCCCTGCCGCGGTCCTCTTTGCGGATGCACCCGAATTCGAGTCCGTTCTCGGGTTCCAGCGCGCCTCTCCCTCCTCTGGATACAAGATCACTATGCTGAACCGCGGGGAGTCTCCGCTCAAGGGCGAGGAGCCGGGGCTTGAGGAACTCCTGAAGAGGGTTGTCGCTGCTGGAAAGTTCCTTTGCACGTCGGACTTCTCGGAGGTCGCCGAGTGCGACGCGGTGACCCTCGCCATCCAGACTCCATTCAAAGATCCAAAAGACCTCATCCCCGACTTCTCGGCTCTGACCGAGGGCCTCCGGCAGGTGGGGAGGCACCTCTCCGAGGGCACACTCGTGGTGCTCGAGTCGACCGTCACACCCGGAACGACCGCGGGGATGGCCCGCGAGAT
Organism: Methanoculleus sp. UBA77; assembly: GCA_002499455.1. Taxonomy (GTDB): domain Archaea; phylum Halobacteriota; class Methanomicrobia; order Methanomicrobiales; family Methanoculleaceae; genus Methanoculleus. The sequence continues at coordinate 9,690 of DALN01000124.1, forward strand.
CCTGGAGTCGGAGTCGGGGCTCGTCGCCGGCGAGGACTTCGCCCTGGCGCATGCCCCTGAGCGGGTGATGGTCGGGCGGCTGCTCCGGAATATCCGGGAGCACGACCGGATCGTCGGCGGTATCGACGAGGTCTCGACGGCGCGGGCGATCGAGCTCTACCGGCCGGTCCTCACGGCAGGGAAGATCATCCCGATGACCGCGACCGCGGCCGAGGTGACGAAGACCGCCGAGAACGCCTTCCGCGACCTCCAGATCGCCGCAGCAAACCAGCTGGCGCTGCACTGTGAGGCGATGGGGGTCAACGTCTACGACGTCCGGGCGGGGATCGACTCCCTCAAGGGTGAGGGGATCACCCGGGCGATCCTCTGGCCGGGTGCCGGGGTGGGCGGGCACTGCCTCACGAAGGACTCATGGCACCTTGAACGGGGAGCGCAGGTCCTCGGTGGCGACCTCTGGTATCCGCACGGCGCCGGGTCGATCTTCGGGGTCGCCCGGAAGATCAACGAGTTCATGCCCGAACACATGGTCCACCTGACCGTCGAGGGGCTCAGGCGGGCCGGGAAGCCCCTCGCAGGTGCAACGGTCGCGCTCCTCGGCTGGGCGTTCATCCAGAACTCCGACGATACCCGGAACACCCCTTCGGAACCCTATCTCACGGCTCTGAGGGAGGCCGGCGCGGAGGTCAGGGTCCATGACCCGTTCGTGGACACATATCCGGGCATCAAGGTCTCGCACGATCTCGAGGAGACCCTTGCGGGGGCGGACGTCGTCACCGTCTTCACGGCTCATCACCACTATGCCTCCCTTGACCCGGCGCAGGTGAAGGCGTTATCGGGAGCGGAGCACCCGGTGATCGTCGACGGCAGGAATGTCGTCG
>DALN01000016.1:0-2262 GCA_002499455.1 Methanoculleus sp. UBA77
GGCATCCTCGCGGTCGTCTTCGGCGTTCTCTTCTTCATCTATCCCATCCCGACGCTGGAGTTCCTTGAAGAAGAGAACGCCGAAGACGACCGCGAGGATGCCGAGCAGCAGCACGAGCCAGCGTGACGGGGCCATAGCGGCGCCGGACTCATAGGTGCCGGCGCCAAACTGCGTGTTAACCATGAACACCACCGTGCGGAGGGCTCACTGCCACCATATATAGGTAGCTCCACCGTCCCGGAACCCCGGTTCTGCCGGGACGACCCGGTGCGGGGGGCCGGGTTGCCGGACAATCACATTAATATACACCGGGTCCGTCTGACGCACTCTATCCGAAGGCTGATATGATGGATAACCCCGCAGATCCGGCTCCCCGGACGCCGACGGCAACCCCGCAGGGCGTGCTCCTGCCGCTTGCGCTCGCCCAGTTCATCTGCAGCTACGCTGCGTCAAACATGAACGTGGCCATCAGCAACATCGCTGCCGACCTGGGGACGACGGTGAGCGGCGTCCAGACGACCATCGCCGTCTTCACGCTCACCATGGCGGCCCTGATGATCCCCGGCAGCAAACTGACGGACATCCTGGGCCGCACCTACCTCTTCAGGCGGGGCCTCCTGGTCTACGGGGTGGGAGCGCTGATAGCGGCAGCGGCGCCGGGGCTCGGCATCCTGATCCTCGGCTACTCGCTCCTCGAAGGCATCGGGACCGCGCTCCTGATCCCGCCCGTGTACATCCTCGCAACCGTCTTCTACCCCGACCTCACCTCACGCGCCCGCGCCTTCGGCGCGATCAGCGCGGCGGGCGGCATCGGGGCGGCCGCAGGCCCGCTGGTCGGCGGGATCATCACCACCGCGATCAGCTGGCGGGCGGCCTTCGTCGTGCAGGCCATCGTCGTCGGCATCGTCATCATCCAGAGCCGGTCGATCGTCGATCCGGGCGTGCAGGGCCCAAAACCCGGGTTTGACATCGTCGGGACGATCCTCTCGGCGGCGGGGCTCTTCTTCATCGTTGTCGGCATCCTGCAGGCCTCGACCTACGGCTGGGTCAGGGCCGGCCAGGACTTCGTCATCGGCAATACGGTCGTGATCCCGGAGGGCGGTGTGTCGCCGGTATGGGTCTTCGTCCTCATCGGGGTGGTATTGCTCGCCCTCTTCTTCCGGCACATCCGGTCCATGGAACGGGCGGGTAAAGAGCCCCTGCTCTCCACCAGGCTGTTTCAGAACCGCACATCCAACCTCGGCCTCATCACGCAGAACATCCAGTGGCTGGTCCTGCTCGGCCTCTCCTTCGTGGTCTCAGTCTACGTGCAGACCGTGCGGGGCTACAGTGCAATCGAGACCGGCCTGATCCTCACGCCGGCCACGATCGGCATCCTGCTCTCCTCGATGGCCGCGGGCAGGCTCGCGCAGAAGCGCTCCCAGGCAACGCTGATCCGGGCGGGCTTCGTCGTGACGGTCGTCGGCGTCCTCCTCCTCCTGCTGCTGGTTCGGGAGACATCGAACGTCTTCACCTTCGCGCCGGGCCTCTTCCTGGTCGGTGTGGGCGTCGGGGTCATGCTGACGTCCTCGGTCAACGTCGTCCAGTCCGCCTTCCCCGAAGAGGACCAGGGGGAGATATCGGGCCTCTCGCGCAGCGTCTCGAACCTGGGCTCCTCGCTCGGGGTTGCCATCGCGGGGACCGTCATCGTCTCCAGCCTTGTCGAGGGGAACCTGGGCTACGCCCTTGCCCTGGTCGTCCTGACGGTGTTTGCTCTCGTGGGCCTTGCCGCCGCGTTCATGCTGCCTGTAGCACCGGTGCCTCCGGCCTCAGTAATCCGCTAGAAATATTTGAGACGGTCCTCAGGAGGTCAAACTCTCGACTTCCCTTCGCACCTGGCGGTGCTCGAGCTCCGTTCCTGAAGGAACGTCGCACTTCGCGTTCTTCGCGGCTTCGCGTGAGGCCCTATCACGCCCAGTGCTGAAAACTCACGCGAAGACGCGAAGTGTGACTTCCCCAAAGGGGAAGGAGTTTGAGAAGCCATCAGGTGCGAGCCCGGTGTCAGGGGTGCTGCGAACTCCCCATTAAGGCGTTGCGCAAGGTCGGATCGCTCGATGCCGGATGTCAAAATTAGCGAAGTACTGGGCCTGACCGGCGGCCCTACCAGGAACCATTCCCGTATCACGGCGCCTCTCGCCGCCCGGGCGGGGCCGTGCCGTCGTCCGGCGGGAGAGCGCGCGGCATCCCCGCCCGGTGCACGAGGTAATAGCCGCCGCAGAGGGC
>DALN01000016.1:2274-2445 GCA_002499455.1 Methanoculleus sp. UBA77
GCGATGGCGATGATCGCGACGAGGATGACGATCTCGACGTGGAACTCTCTTTTGTCGAGGTACGCTTTTATCGTCTCCAGGAGTTCGAGGCCGATGAGGACCAGCAGGAAGTAGCCGAGGAGGCCGAAGAGTTCCTCGCTGTCGAGCCGGTAGACGGAGATCTCAAACACC
>DALN01000016.1:2494-2783 GCA_002499455.1 Methanoculleus sp. UBA77
CCGCATAAATAGGTGCCGGAAACGTCGCTGTTTTGCGCCTGCGGGATTCCCCGGGCCTGCACGGCACCACGGAGCATGCTGCTCTGCAGGTGCACGAGGGGTCCGGGAGATGCTTCCGGGCAAGGTTCATATAGCNNCGGTAGACGGAGATCTCAAACACCCCCACGGCCACCATCCACCCGAGTTCGAGGAGCGTGAAGAAGAGCAGCACTATCAGGAATGCAATCAGCGCGATGTAGACAACGTGCTCAAACCGCTCCACGAGACGGCGCATGCATAATCATCGTGC
>DALN01000016.1:2845-5179 GCA_002499455.1 Methanoculleus sp. UBA77
GCTTCCGGGCAAGGTTCATATAGCGAAGTGTGCATCCTATGGCGCGCCGGAATGGCAAGGCGTCCGGGTGGAACGATGGAGAGCTCCAGGGTGATTGACGGGGTCCGGAAGGGGTTTCGGGCAATCGCCATCGCCTTCGTCGTCGCCACCCTGATACCCGTTGTCCTCGCCCTTCTCCTCTCGGTTCCGGTCGGGAGAGTCCTGTCCCTGATCGTCACTACCCTCATCCTCCAGGCAAACGCCGCGTTCGTCGGCCTCTCGCTCGGCTTAAACCCCCTCTTCATCCTCGTGGTCATGACGCTCACGGAGGTCGGGATCGTCCTTGCCATCTACGAGATCCTGGACGTGTTTGCCGAGACTTCGGAGAGGGTCAGGAGATTCACGAAGAGCACGGAGGCAAAGATGGAAAAATATCCTATCCTGCACAGGTACGGTGCAGCCACGCTCATCATCCTCCCCATGCTTCCCGTGATCGGCCTCTACTCGAGCGTCGTCATCGGGTGGCTGTTACGCTGGAACAAACTCCAGTCCATCTTCTTCGTCACGCTGGGGTGGGTCCTCGTCACCGGTTTCCTCCTGCTCGTCGCGCTCGGGTTCATCCGGGCGATCTTCTGAGACGGATGCCGGGCAACAGGTTGAGATATATAGTTGAACCGGCATCCTGCTCCGGAGGCGCACGATGTCTCTTGGTCCGGTCGAGTATATAGTCATCGAGTTTCCGGGGAACCAGTTCAAAGGCGAGATCATCCCGGCGTTGCGTGAGGTGGTCGATAACGGCATCATCCGCATCATCGATCTCGTCTTCATGAGGAAAGACGAACAGGGCAACCTCAGCGTGATGGAGCTCAAGGATCTCGATAAGGACGCGGCAGATGCATTCGCCCCGCTCGCGCGGGAGACGAGCACGCTCTTTGCCGATGAGGATGTGCGGAAGGTCGGTGAGGTGATGGAGACGAACAGTTCCGTGGCGCTGCTCCTCGTCGAGCATGTCTGGGCGACGAGGTTCCGCGACGCCGTCCTCAACGCCAATGGAAGAGTGATCGCGGGCGAACGCATCCCGAAAGAGGCGGTGGACGCCGCGCTGGCATGGAAGCCCGAAGAGCAGGAAGCACTGGAGGTGGCACCATGAGAGTCGGCCGGCCGGGCCTTATCGGCACCGTGGCCCGTACCGCGGTGATCGCGGGGACAGCCACCGTGACCACCCGGGCTGTCGATAAGAAGATGCAGGAGCGGGAGATGAAGAAGGCAGCGCAGGCAGAGCAGGCGGCGCCCCGCGAGGAGCAGGCTCCCCCCGCCCGGGCGGGGATGACCCAGGAGGAGAAGATGGCTCAACTCAGGGAGCTTGCCGAGCTGAAGCAGATGGGGGCCCTGACGGAGGAGGAGTTCCAGCAGGAGAAGCAGAAGATCCTTGCGCAGTAGGGCAGCGGGACTCCCGGAAAAAGAGTCGGGGCGGCTGTCACCCCGCCCCGGGATCGATCATCGCGTTGATCGCAGCCCCCGGCGGGACCATGGGAAAGACGTTCTCCTCCCGCTCGATCCTGAAGTCGACGAGGTAGGGGCCGGGATGCTCGAGGGCGTTCGTGAGCGTGCTTCGCACCTCCTCCCCGCTCTCGACCGTCTCGGCCTCGATGCCGTAGGCCCGGGCGACCTTCGCGAAGTCCACCGGCGGAAGATCGGTGCAGGCATACCGGCGGTCGTAGAAGAGCTCCTGCCACTGCCGGACCATGCCGAGGTAGCAGTTGTTCAGGACCAGGATCTTGAGGGGGATGGCGTACTGGGCGACCGTGCCGAGCTCCTGGATGTTCATCTGGAGGCTGCCGTCGCCGGCGACGAGGCAGACCGTCTCGTCCGGGCGGGCGAAGTGCGCCCCCATCGCCGCCGGAAGGCCGTAGCCCATCGTGCCGAGACCGCCCGAGGATATCCACGACCGGGGATGCCGGAAGCAGTAGTGCTGCGCCGTCCACATCTGGTTCTGGCCGACCTCGGTCGCGATGATCCCGGCGCCGGCAAGAAGCGAGCAGAGGTCCCGGACGATCCGCTGCGGGCGGAGGCCGGCGCCGTCCGGGCAGCGGAGGGGGTGCTCCGCCTTCTCCCGGGCTATCCTCGAGAGCCAGGTATTGCGTTCCCCCCGCTTCCGGATACGGCCGAGGATCTCCGCGAGAACGGCCTTCGCGTCGCCGACGATCGGGATATCGGCCGGCCTGATCTTCCCGATCTCGGCCGGGTCGACGTCGATGTGGACGACCACGGCGCCGGGGGCGAAGGTCTCGATCGCCCCCGTGACCCGGTCGTCGAACCGCACCCCGACCGCGAAGAGGAGGTCGCACTCCGTGA
>DALN01000130.1 GCA_002499455.1 Methanoculleus sp. UBA77
GCGGTCGATACGGACGAGCTGCTCTTCGGGGAGCGTCGCAAGGAGGTCCCAGCCGAGGTCGAGCGTCTCCTGGATCGAGCGGTCCTCGTAGAGGCCCTGCCTGACGAACCGGTCCTCGAAGAGGTCGGCGAACTCAAGGAACATCCGGTCGCGCTCCGAGAGCGCGTCTTTCCCGACGATGGCGACGAGGCCCCGGAGGTCGTTACCCTCGGCGTACGCCGCGTAGAGCTGGTCGGAGACCTTCTTGTGGTCCTCGCGGGTGTGCCCCTTGCCGATACCGAGGTTCATCAGACGCGACAGCGAGGGCAGCACGTTGATCGGCGGGTAGATACCCTTCCGGTGCAGCTCACGGTTGACCACGATCTGGCCTTCGGTGATGTAGCCGGTCAGGTCCGGGATCGGGTGGGTGATATCGTCACCGGGCATCGTCAGGATCGGGATCTGGGTCACAGAGCCCTTGACGCCCTTGATGATACCGGCACGCTCGTAGATACCCGCAAGGTCCGTGTACATGTAACCCGGATAGCCGCGCCGGCCGGGCACTTCCTCACGGGCCGCGCCGATCTGACGGAGCGCCTCGCAGTAGTTGGTCATATCCGTCAGGATGACCAGCACGTGGTAGCCGAGGTCGAACGCCAGGTACTCGGCCGTGGTGAGCGCGAGACGCGGCGTGATGATCCGCTCGACCGCCGGGTCGTCGGCGAGGTTTAAGAAGACGACTGCCCGCTCAAGGGCGCCCGTCTTCTCGAAGTCGGCCATGAAGTGGTTGGCCTCTTCACGGGTGATACCCATAGCCGCAAAGACCACGGCGAACTCTTCGGTCGAGCCGGGCACCTTCGCCTGCCGGGCGATCTGCAGCGCCACATCGTTGTGGGGCAGACCGGAGGCGGAGAAGATCGGGAGTTTCTGACCGCGGACCAGGGTGTTCGTCCCGTCGATCGTCGAGATACCCGTCTGGATGAAGTCCGCGGGGGACGAGCGGGCGTAGGGGTTGATGGCCGCGCCGGTGATCTCGAGCCTCTTCTCGGGCACGATCTCCGGGCCGCCGTCGATCGGCTTGCCGCCGCCGGAGAGGATACGTCCAAGCATCTCCTTGCCCACCGGCATCTTGATCGTCTCGCCGGTGAAGCGGATCCCGGAGTCCCTGCCGATACCTGCGGTGGTCTCGAAGACCTGGACGACCACGATCTCGTCGCTCGTGTCCAGCACCTGGCCGCGCTTCTGCGTGCCGTCGGCGGTCACGATGTTGACGAGCTCGTTGTAGCCCACCGGCTCCGTCTTCTCGACGAAGACCAGGGGGCCGGCAATCTGTGCAACCGTTCTGTATTCCTTCATGGTCACGCCGTCCTCATCGCTTCGAATTCAGCATCCATGGCCTTCAAGATCTTCGCAAGCTCAGGCTCGTAGTCCTTGATGAACTTGATCTGCGGGAGCTCGTTCTTGCTCTTCACGCCGATGACCTGTGCCGGGGTCGCTCCGCCCGCCTGGGCGGTCCGGGCGAGGTCAGCGTAGTGCTTGATCGCCTTCATCATGTCGTACTGCTTGGCCATCGAGCAGTAGGTGTCTACCGCGTCGTAGGCGTTCTGCTGCAGGAAGATCTCACGGATCATCCTCGCTACCTCGATGGTGACCTGCTCCTCGTCGGGGAGGGCGTCGGAGCCGACCAGCTGGACGATCTCCTGGAGTTCGGCCTCCTTCTGGAGGACACCCATCGCCCAGGACCGCAGGGGGTTCCACTCGGGCGAGACCTCGCGGTCGTACCAGTCGCCGAGGGCGTCGAGGTACAGCGAGTAGGAGTTCAGCCAGTTGATCGCCGGGAAGTGCCGGCGCTGGGAGAGCTTCGCATCCAGTGCCCAGAAGACCTTGACGATACGCAGGGTGTTCTGGGTGACCGGCTCGGAGAAGTCGCCGCCGGGCGGAGAGACCGCACCGATGACGGAGACGGATCCGCTCGTTCCGTTCTTGTTGATCACACGGCCTGCCCGCTCGTAGAACTCCGAGAGGCGTGCCGCAAGGTATGCCGGATACCCTTCTTCACCGGGCATCTCCTCAAGACGGCTCGAGATCTCACGCATGGCCTCAGCCCACCGGGAGGTGGAGTCGGCCATCAGGGAGACGTCGTAGCCCATGTCTCTGAAGTACTCGGCGATCGTGATACCCGTGTAGACGGACGCTTCACGGGCCGCGACAGGCATGTTCGAGGTGTTTGCGATCAGCACCGTCCGCTCCATCAGCGGCTTGCCGGTCTTCGGGTCCTCCAGTTCGGGGAACTCCGTCAGAACCTCGGTCATCTCGTTGCCGCGCTCGCCGCAGCCGATGTAGACGACGATCTCGGCATCGGACCACTTCGCAAGCTGCTGCTGGGTGACCGTCTTGCCGCTCCCGAACGGGCCGGGGATGGCCGCCGTGCCGCCCTTTGCGATGGGGAAGAGACCGTCCAGGATCCGCTGACCGGTGATCAGCGGGATGTCCGGGTTCAGCTTCTCCTTGACGGGACGGGGCACACGGACCGGCCAGCGCTGGAGCATCGTGATCTCGGTACCGTCCTCAAGGACACAGATCGTCTCGTCGACCGTGAAACTGCCGCCGTTGATCTTCTTGATCTTGCCGCCGCTCAGACGGGGAGGAACCATGACCTTGTGGACGATGTTCGTCTCCTGGACCGTGCCGAGGATGTCGCCGGGACCGACGACGTCGCCCGCCTTCACCGTGGGCACGAACTCCCACTTCTTCTCGTGGGAGAGGCCGGGGGCCGAGACGCCGCGCTCGATGAAGTTGCCCATCTTGTCCATGAGCACCTCGAGCGGCCGCTGGATCCCGTCGTAGATACTGGTCAGCAGGCCGGGCCCGAGTTCGACTGCGAGCGAGAGACCGGTGTTGCTGACCGGCTCTCCGGGCCTGATGCCGGCGGTATCTTCGTAGACCTGGATGATGATGTTCTCACCCTGGATCTTGATGACCTCCCCCATCAGTTCCTCAGTGCCGACCTTTACCACGTCGTACATGTGTGCGTCGAGACCGACAGCAGTGACGACCGGCCCTGAAATCCTCTTCAGGACTCCCTGAGTCCTGTTTGCTTTTCCTTTCTCCATTACTTCCACAGATCAACACCCACCGATCTCTTGATTTTCTCTCTCATCGACAGGCCGCCCTCTTCTCCGCCGATCGCGATCACGGTCGGTTTGACGGAGTTCTCGAGGGTGGTGCGAAGCCGCAAGGGGATCCGCTCCATGTCGCTGCCTTTCAGCACGAGGATGCCGACGTCTTTGTCCTCCAGCACCCGGTTGATGTGCTCGACCAGCCGTTCGTCGCTCTCGGCCGCGTAGGTCTTTCTGACGCCCGCGAGCCTGAAGCCGAGGATGAATTCACTGGTCCCGACAACTGCGATCTCCATTCTACATCACCAGGTAACCCTGTAACCGCTCACCGGGCAGGCCGGCCTCTTTGCCCCGGGCGAGGGCGCGAAGGTTCGCGACCTCGTACTTCTTCTCCTCCAGGTAGACGAGGACGGGGAGGATCGAGAACGGGTACCGCTTCGACATCCGCTCCATCTGGTCGAGCTGAACCCGGGTCAGGGCGACCTCGACCTCGTGGAGGGCGAGCGTCCCGCGGATCTCCTCGAGCGCATTCAGGAGCGGGACCATCCTCACCTGACGCTTCAGGGCGTCGATGAACTCGTCCCGGTCCTCAAGCCCGGAGAGCCGCTGCAGTTCGTCCACCTTGAACGAGCCGCCACTGATCATCAGTTCTCTGATGTCCTCGTGGACATGGCTCGCCCGGAGGCGGAAGAGGTTCTGGATGTTCCGGATATCGATCTCGAGCTCGATGTACTTCTCAAAGACGTCACCGCCCTTGAGGCCGCTCGTAGCGTCGGCGATGAGCCGCGCGTAGTAGCCCTTGTAGAGCTCGTTCTCGAGGTGAGCAAACGACCCGGTCTCCATTGCACGCGGGAGTTCCTTCTCGAGTGTCGGGTAGAACCGTTCGCCCCTGAGGGCCTCGACGACCCGTTCCGGGGATTCTTCCGCTACCAGGCGGTCGAGAACGACCCTATCAAGCCTGCCGGCCGGGACCAGGACCTCCTTGATCTTGCCCGGCCGCATCCCCTGCAGCTTGCCGCGCAGGACGGTGACGACGTTCTGAATATCCCAGCGGCGCAGGTAACTCGCCGTGAAGTACTTCAGGTCCCCCGGCACGAGTTCCAGAATGCTCTGGTACTCCTTCGCGAGGTTCCAGCTCAGGGCCACCTCGACAAGGTCGATACCGGAGAAGGAGGTGCCGAGTTCATCGATCTCGGACCGGTAGTTGGTCTCGCCGATGAACCGGGTAATCTCAGGCAGGCTCATATTCAGCATCCGGAGATAGTCCTCGCGCGGTATCAGCTGCGATCTACGCACCCGCATGCGAGTGCAGGCGTAGATATACAGGGCCGATCCGCTACTACTTACCCCTGCCATGTATGAACCTCCTCATTTGAACAGAATCTCTGACGCGTCCTTCAGGCCGGCTTCCCAGATCTCATCCAGGAACGTGCGGTAACTGTGATCGATCTGCAGATCGCCGTCGATGCTCTCGACGATGATGCCGCCGGGGATATCGACCGGCGCACCCACGGTGTAGCCCGATAAGGACTTCAACCGCGCGACGATCGCTTCGACAACCGGCGTATCCCGCGCGTTCGCGTGGACGACACCCTTCTTGATCTCCTTTGCCGCTCTCTTCAACAGCTCTGTGAGCGCCTTCTCGTGGAACTCAGCAGGCAGATCACCGACAGCGGTGAGCGAGGCCGAATAGACCTGATCAAGGAGCATCTTCTGGGCGTTCAGGATCTGCCGCTTGACGACGAGGTTTGCTGCGGAGGCCTCCTGGTTGATGAGGTGGGTGGCCGCCCGGTCCGCTTCCTCTTGTGCCGACGCCTTGATCCCGGCGGCGCGGGTCTGTGCGTCCTTCAGGATCTCCTCGACGTCGGTCCGGGTCTCTGCCCGGATCGCCTCGACCTCCTTTCGCCCTTTCTCCCGGATCTCGTTGACAACTGCTTCGAGTCCCATGGTTCACTCCATCAGAACAGAAGCAGCAGTGCAACCACAAGACCGAAGATGACGATGGTTTCCGGAATGACCGTGAAGAGCAGTGCGAGACCGAACATATCCCTGTTCTCTGCGGTTGCACCGACGGCAGCCGCACCGATGCCCATCTCGGCAAGGCCGGTGCCGACACCGGTAAGACCGACTGCAAGGCCTGCGCCGACTGCTTTCATTCCCAACTGCGATGCCTGAACCATTTCAAGAGTTGTGCCAACATCTACCATTTCTTTATTCCTCCGTAAACTTTGATTTCATACCGAATGGGTTGTACTTCTTGCCTCCACCTTTGTAGAACTTGGTGAAGAACTCAACATAGTGAAGACGAATCGAATGCAGACCGCCGCCAAGGAGGCCGAGCGCTGTGTTCAGCGTGTGCCCCAACAGGAAGACGAGAATGCCGACGATGATGAGGATCACACCGACCGGGGTGATCGCCTCAAGCTGGGGCTCAATCATCATGCCGATCGCGATGTAGTTGACCACCATCGCGATCGCGACGGACGAGAGGCCCACTGCCACAAGACGGGCGTACGACAATACGTGGCTGATGATCGTCGGGATCTCGACGATCTCAAGAGCGTTCTCCTGAGCAATNNGTCAGGTCGGGCATCATCGGGATGGCGTAGAACGACCATATGATGAGGATGATACCCCACATGGCGCCGAGCCAGCCGGCGTTGGCGATGATCGCCTTTGTCGCGTGTTTCCCGTGGTAGAGTCTCCGTGCGTTGAGCATACCGAGGATGCGCCCGAGCGTGATGTGCAGAATACCGATCCAGATCGCGATGATCATGAGTTCGGCTACCTGCGGGCCGTGACCTCCCGCGTGGCCTCCTATGTTGAGGTGTCGGGAGAAGACAAACGGCGCCCACGGGAGCGAGAATCCCAGGAACTCACTGTAGAGTAAGCCGAAGATGATACTCGAGATGCTTGCGACACCGAGCACCTTGAGGAGGTTTCTTGCGCCGTCACCCTTCAGGAACCTCCGCAGCCCAAGGCTTAAGGCGAGCAGGATGGCTCCGTACCCCACATCACCGAGGATCATCCCGAAGAAGATGGGGAACACAATGGCGACCATCAGCGTCGGGTCGATCTCGGAGTAGCGGGGCCGCGCGTAGACGTCCATGAGCATCTGCGTCGGCGATGCGAACGACGGGTTCTGGTACTCCACCGGAACTGCAGCGTCGTCTTCGATCTCCAGCTGCTCGATGTAGATCCGGCCGTTCGTCGCTTTCTCCAGCGCTTCCTGGATCCTGTCGGCCCGGTCTTCAGGCACCCATCCTTCGGTGATGAAGGTCTCTTCCGTGGTAGCAAACCGCAACGGGGCTTCCGCCCGCTCTACGTCAGCCGTGAGTAGTTCATCGCATGCTACCAAAAAGTCGGTGTGCCTCTCCCGGATCCCCGCGATCTTTCCGTTGACCGCAGCAATCTCGTCTCCGAGCCGCCTGGCCTCTTCTGCATGGGCTTTCCGGCGCTCTTCAGGGGATCCCGTCTCATCCGGAACGGGGATCGCCTGGAACCCGGCATCAAGAAGGGTCCGTTCGACCTGTTCGCGGTGCTCGTTTTGCACCACGACGACGATCATGTTGCCGTCCACCTTGTCGGA
>DALN01000005.1:0-194 GCA_002499455.1 Methanoculleus sp. UBA77
CGAACGTGGCGTTGATCCCCATATAGGGCATCATGATCCCGAGACAGTTCGGGCCGATGACCCGGATCCCGTGCCGCCGGGCAACCTCCGTGACCTTCTCTTCGAGAACCGCGCCGTCGCCGCCGATCTCGCGGAACCCGGCGGTGACGATGATGGCGAGCCGGACGCCTTTCTTCCCGCACTCCTCCATCACC
>DALN01000005.1:272-5630 GCA_002499455.1 Methanoculleus sp. UBA77
GCCGGAGAACGAGAGCAGGTTCCGGAGCACCGAGTAGCCCACCTTCTTCGGGTTTGCGGAGGCGCCGATCACGGCGATGGATTCGGGGTAGAAGATATCCGGAGGCACTCCAACCCTGAGTCGGGCAGCCGCGCCGGTGGCGGCATCCCCGACGATGATCCGTGCGTCGACTACGCTCACGCCCTGCTCGTAGACGATCACCGGGTTTAAGNNCGGACGAGCGCCTCCTCGTCCTTTGGGGGCTCTCCCCGGTATCCCCGGATGAGCCGGTAGCCCTCGATCTCGCGGACCATCGTGCGGATCTCATCTTCGGTCGTGGGCAGCACCCGGATGGAGACGTCCGCAAGAAGTTCCACCAGTTTTCCCCCAAGACCGAAGGTGATCACCTTCCCAAACGACGGGTCGGTCTTCCCGCCGACCAGCACCTCGAGCCCCGGCGGCATCTGTCGCTCGACGATGATGCCGGTGACCGTCGCCTCCGGGGCGTGGGAGGCGGCGTTCTGCATGATCGTCCGGAACGCCTCCTCTACCCCTTCGGGGCTCTCGATCGCGGTGACGACGCCGCCGACATCGCTCTTGTGGATGATATCCGACGAGACTATCTTCATGACGACCGGGTAGCCTATCCGCCCGGCGGCCGCCCGCGCCTCCCCGGGGCTGGCGGCGAGGTGATGGGGGGGCACCGGTATCCCGCACGAACCAAGCAGACGGTAGCCTTCAGATTCGGTTAACATCCTCTCCGGCATCTGCACTCCTCACGATACGCCGATCCTGCCGGGATGCATGACCGGCGTCCTGATGCAGGAGTTGGTCGGGTCCCCATAATAAGTATCCGTCCCGGAAGGAGGGGGTGGTATGCACCGGAGAACATGGCAAGGTGGCGCCGAACCGCCTCGAAGCCGTGAAAGAGTGTCGGAGATCCGGCGGTCCCATGCCGGTCGCTATGGCTGGTATTACGAATTCAAATTGGATCACACATGATAGGAGACAATTCGACAGTTATAATAACCAGTATTACTATGATCCGTATCAGTATGTCGCCATTCCAATATAGAGTTCTCACGGCCGCAATGCTGGCGGCCCTCGTCCTGCTCATAGCCGCCGCAGGATGCACCGGGACCGTCCAGGAAGGCGCCGGCAAGACCGTCACGGTTACCGACGGGTTCGGCCGGGAGGTCACTGTCCCCGCGCCGCCCGAGAGCGTCGTCTGCTCTGGCTCCGGGTGCCTGCGCTACCTCGTCTACCTGCAGGGCCAGGACCTCGTCGTCGGCGTCGATGATATCGAGAAGAAAGATCAGGCCATCGAAGGCCGCCCCTACGCCCTCGCCTACGGGGCGCAGTTCAAAGACCTCCCGCTGATCGGCGAGTTCCGGGGTAAGGACGACCCGGAGAAGATCCTCGGGATAGGGCCGGAGGTCATCTTCAAGACGGGCTCAACCGGAACCGCATACGGCACCAGTGCTGCCGAAGCCGACAAGCTCCAGGAGAGAACCGGGATCCCGGTCGTGGCCTTCTCCTACGGCTCGCTCCGGAACGACGCCGAGAAGGCCGAGATGTATGATGGGCTCCGCGTGATGGGCAAGGTCATCGGGAAGGAGGAACGGGCCGAAGAGGTGATCGCCTACATCGAGGCAACGATCGCCGACCTCGAAGCCCGGACTGCCGACATCCCTGGCGCCGAGCGAAAGACGGTCTACATCGGCGGGGTCTCCTACGCCGGCGCCCACGGGATCATCTCCACCGAACCCGCCTACCCGCCATTCCTTTGGGTGAACGCAAAGAACGTCGCGGCCGGCCTCGGCACCGCCCACGCCGACGTCGCGAAGGAAGCCCTCGTCGACTGGGATCCGGAGTATCTCTTCATCGACGTCGGCACGATCCAGACGGAGAGCGACGGCGCAATCGGAGAACTGAAGAACGATCCTGCGCTTAAAGGGCTTACTGCCGTAAAGGAAGGCCGGGTCTACGGCGTCCTCCCGTACAACTTCTACAACGTGAACTACGAGACCATACTTGCCGACGCCTACTTCATCGGGAAGACCCTGTACCCCGACCGATTTGCCGACATCGATCCGGAGAAGAAGGCAGACGAGATCTACACGTTCTTCGTCGGGAAACCGGTCTTTGCCGGACATAACAATGAGTACAGGAACCTCGGATTTACGGAGATCCCGCTCTAGGTCCGGGTCCGAACAGGAGGGTATGAAGAGATGCACTTCGCGGACGGAGCCATCCCCACCGACTACCTGGGCTACGTGCGGAGGAAGCACTTCTGGATACTCGGGGGGGTGGTCCTTCTCTTCCTCCTCCTGATCGTATCCATATCGGTCGGTGCGGTCAGCATCCCCCCATATGATGTTTTCCTCTCGCTCGTGAACGGAACCGTCGACCGGATCAACGCATTCCTTCATCCGGGAACCGCTGTGAGCGCAACAAGCACCGACCTGATCGTCTGGAACATCCGCCTCCCGCAGGCGCTTGCCGCGATCGTCGCCGGGATAGGGCTCTCGGTGGCCGGGGTTGCCATGCAGTCGATCCTGCGTAACCCGCTCGGCTCCCCGTTCACGCTCGGCATCTCGAACGCCGGCGCATTCGGGGCGGCCGTCTCGGTCATTCTCCTCGGCTCAGGAGAGATGCACTCGACGGTCGCCGACGCCGTCACCTTGAACAATCCCTACCTGACGACGATGGTGGCGTTCGTCTTCTGTCTCCTTGCGACGATAGTGATCCTCCTCATCTCCCGGATACGCGGGACGACGCCCGAGGTGATGGTGCTTGCCGGCGTCGCCCTCTCCTCCCTCTTCACGGCGGGGACGATGTTTCTGCAGTACTTCGCGAGCGACGCCCAGCTTGCCGCCGTCGTCTTCTGGACGTTCGGCGACGTCGGTCGGGTCAACTGGCAGGAACTCTCGATCATGGCCATCGTCGTCGCGGTCGCAACCCTCTACTTCATCGCAAACCGCTGGAACTACAATGCGATCGATGCCGGCGACGAGACGGCGAAAGGGCTCGGCGTCAGCGTCGAACGCATCAGGGATATCGGGATGGTCGTCGCGGCGCTCGTATCCGCCGTGATCGTCTCGTTCCTCGGCGTCATCGGCTTCGTGGGCCTGGTCTGCCCGCACATGGTAAGGAGGCTCATCGGCGACGACCAGCGCTACCTGATACCGGGCTCCTGCGTGATGGGCGGGATCCTCCTCCTCGCCTCCGACACCGTTGCCCGTGTNNTTCCTCGGCGCACCGGTCTTCATCTATCTGCTTCTCGTGGGGTACCGGCGATGATCCTCGACGTCGACGGCGTGGCCTTCAATTACCGGAGCGCATCGGTCCTCCGGGAGATCACGTTCGCCCTCCCACCAGGACAGGTCCTTGCAATCCTTGGACCGAACGGCGTCGGGAAGACGACGCTCTTGAAGTGCATGAACGCTATCCTCCGGCCGAAGGCCGGGTCCGTCCTCGTCGGGGGGACGGACCTCCTCAAGACCGATCGGATGGAGATCGCCCGCAACGTTGGCTACGTCCCGCAGCGGTGCGAGGCGGGCCGGATGACCGTCTTTGACGCCGTCCTCCTCGGCCGCAGGCCGCATATCGGATGGGACGTGAAAGAGACGGATATCCGGATCGTCGAGGCGGCGATCCGGATGCTCCATCTCGATAAGTTAGCATTACGGTATATCGATGAGATGAGCGGCGGGGAGCTCCAGAAAGTGAGCATCGCGCGGGCGCTGGTGCAGGAACCACGGGTGCTCCTCCTCGACGAACCGACGAGCAGCCTCGACCTCAAAAACCAGCTCGAGATTCTCGGGATCGTCCGGCGGGTGGCCGGGGAGCACAACGTCGCCGCGGTGATGACGATGCACGATCTCAACATGGCGCTCCGCTATGCCGACCGGTTCATCCTCTTGAAAGATGGCGTCATCCACGCCGCCGGAGGTCCCGAAGTGGTGACACCGGAGAGTATCGGGGCGGTCTACGGCGTCCCGGTCACGGTCGAGCGGTATAACGGGTTCTCCGTCGTCGTCCCTCTCTCGCCGGAGAACGCCTGCTGAGGCGCACCGGTTGCCCCGGACGGTTCCATCGCCTCCGATATCATCTCATCAAGCGGCGTGCGGGCGGGAGCATGAACACCGCTAGAAGCCCCGCGATCACGCTCCACACCTCCCGACNNTCCTGCCGGCGATATGGCCGATGAGCATGGTGCTGGAGACGTTTGTTGCGATCACCGGGATGTTTCTTGGGATGTTCGGGGCCCTCTTCATCGTCTACGGGGCGTTGATCGCGATCGCCGAGCTCCTGGCCCGGGAGACACGTATCCGGCACCGGAGTTACCGCGATATCCGCTGGACGTTCACCACCCGCATCCTCCTCGGCCTCGAGTTCTTCGTCGCTGCAGACGTCATAAAGACGATCCTCGAGCCGACGTACGAGGATCTGCTCCTGCTTGGCGCACTCGTCGCCATCAGGACCGTCGTGAGTTATTTCCTCGGGAAAGAGGTGCAGGATCTTCCCGAAGAGAGAAAAATGTAAGAAGAAGGAGCCCGGAGGGAACCGTCACGCGCTCCTCTCGCCCTGGATCGCGTCGAGGTGCTCGCGGGCTCCGGCCACGACCCTCCTTGAGTTCTCGAAGGTGATCGCACGCAACGCCTCATCGTAGGGGAGCCACTGGTAGCCGATATGCTCATCGGAGAGCGTCACCGCTTTCTCGGGAGTCTCGATCAGGTAGTAGACGACCTCCTTGTAGACCGTCCGCCCCCGGCGCTGGAAGAAGTAATGGATCTCCTCCCGGAACCCCGGGATGAACGCGGCGCGGGTGATCCCGGTCTCCTCCTCCAGCTCGCGAAGCACGGTCTCCTCCTCGGTCTCGCCGCGCATGCCGTGCCCCTTCACCAGGTCCCAGTGCCCGGCGCCGTACTGCAGGATAAGGTACTGGCGTTTCGTATCCTGCCGGACAACGACCGCCCCGTATGATCGCTCTTTTGCCATCAGCGTTCAGTCCTCTCGCGCGGTTTTCCCGGCCCCGGCAAGTTCGCGCTCGATGACCCGGAAGTCCTCCTCCAGGGCCGCACGGTATGCCGGGCTATAGAGCGCGGCGGCCGGGTGGAGGGTGGGGATGAGGCGGACCGGGCGGCCGAAGAGGAGAGCCGGATAGACAGTCCCGCGGATCTCGGTGATCCGATCGAACTCCACGGGCAGGAAGGAGAGGATGTACCGGCTCGAGTGCCGGCCCAGCATCACGATGACCTTCGGGCCGATCAGCCGGATCTGCTCCTCGAGATACGGTGTGCAGGCCCGGACCTCCTCGTCCCGCGGGTCGCGGTTCCCCGGCGGCCGGTGCTTGACGATGTTCGCGATGAAGAC
>DALN01000005.1:5660-28430 GCA_002499455.1 Methanoculleus sp. UBA77
ACAAACGGCCTCCCGGTGAGGTCTTCCTGCTGCCCCGGCGCTTCGCCGATGAGCATGAGGTCGGCACGGGAGTTCCCCTCTCCCGGGACCGCATGGTGGGTATCCTCCCAGAGGGGGCATTTCTGGCATTCGCCGATGACGGCCGCAAGCCGCTCAATCGCTACGTCACTCTCCGTCTCCTCTGCCATGCCCACACTATTGACAGTAAAACGTATAACATTCTTATGCATTGCGTTTTGCCGCCGGGTTTTGTCGTACCCGCACGGGATCGACGTGCAAAGATTGGAGGAACTTCGCTCCGGACATTGAACCCATCTTCTGTTGCAGTGCCGGTTCCGCGACTCTAAAGACCGGTTTTCCGGGGAGCAGAACCGGCACGGGCCCAACGAGGAGATGCATGACACAGAAAAGGGATATAGGGGAACGTTGCAGTCTTGTGCACGGATACCGGTATTCCATAGCCATGCAGGGGCGCTCACCTCCGGTCGACGTCCCTGGCATCGAGCGGAGGAGTTACATGAGATCCCCAAAAACCGACAGAACCGGCAGAATCGCACTCGTTCTCCTCCTGATCGCCGCCGGTGTTCTCGGCGCCCTCCTGCTCCCCGACCACCTCATGATTGGTCCCGGGCATCCTCCCCCGGGGGCTCTACAACAATGGTACATCCCCCGGCCCGGGTATGAATATGCAGAGAACGGGTCGGTCGTCGTGAACAGAACGATCGAGGGGGACATCGTTCTGATCGGGGATATCGAAGAAGGATGCCCACCCCCGTTTCCGGATCTCTCCCCGTACTGCAGCCACGCCGTGTATCTCGACACCGGGTCGGGCGACCGGTACCTGATCGTCAACTGGTACTTCGACGATGACACGGATCTCCTGCAGGCGGAAGAGGGACTCTGCAACCGCCTTCGGTCGTCCGGCAACGTCGCTTCCGCTGATTTGATCCTTTCCGGGGAATCCGGCGTGTCGCCGGACGAACCGATCTTTAGCGCCATTGCCGTAACGAAATACGAGAACAAGGCATCGTCCGGCTACTTCGCCGCTGTTGAAAAGCCGCTGTCTCCGGAGCACGACGATTATTTCATCGTTTACTACGGGGTTTTCGGGCCGGCCGTTCTCCCCGATCACACCGCTGCACTGGAGGAACTTATGCTCCGGAGTTACTCGCTCCGGAACGCCAGGCCGCTCGCATCCTGTACGTGAGCGGCAGAGGTACAGCCGGGCAAGGCACCGCGAGCCCGGAGATCCGTCATATAGACCGGAGGGCGGCCCGAAACGGTGAAACCGGACTGCGTCCGTTCACCGAACTGCGGTCCCACCCTACCGGCGCGGCACCGTTTTTGCGCCCATAGAAGCCGATTTTTCGGGGAAAAGATACGGCACAGGCCCAACGTGTAGATGCGTGTCACAGAAAAGGTATATAGAGAAACGTTGAGCTCTCCAGCGTGGATACCTGTACCGGTATCCCGAGATGCGCGGGACCCCCCCATCCCCGGTTGACGCCCCGGATGAAGAGCCCCGCATGCCCGGAGGCAACAGGATCTACGCGCTCTGCGTACTTGAAGGTGTTGCTTTATCCGCCTCCGGGTAAAAAAACGGAGGAAAACGAGATGAACAAAAAAATAGGCATGCAGGCATTCCCCCTGCTCCTGGCGGCAATGCTGGTAAGCACGGGTTTTGTGCCAATTGCAAGCGCAATCGCGGGCGAAGGCGCCGGAATCGATTTTGATCGGTACTCGCCTCCTCAACTGAACGTCGACCCATCGATTGAGACGATAGCCATCTCCGAGGCATTAAGCCCCCAATCGGAGCGACAAATCACAGACAGTAGGACGGAAGGGGGGATCCCGCTCGGTTCGATCGTCGTCCACGCAGCCGATGGAATCACCCAGGTGTTCGACAAAAATGGGAACCAGTTGCTCTCGATCAGTGACGAAAAATCCGGAAAACTACCCACACCTGCTGGTGTCGAAAAATCCTGTACCCGACTGCATCAACTCCCGAACGACTCAAGAGTGTATCACCGCGGAGATCAGACCTTCGTCCTTGATGCTGCCGGAGAACTGATCCTGACCGTCATTGATAAGACTCCGTCCTCCGGTCGGAATGTGGCGGAGCCAAAGATGTGGACCGGTAATAGTTGGGTAGAATCAGCAGAGGATAGACCAAATTCCGAGATTACCGAGTATACAGCATACTGGACGGTCCCATCCAGCCCGCCTTCAGGTCTTGCGATTAATGAGAGGATCTATCTCTTCAACGGCATAGAGAGGACTGTCGGGTCAACGACGTACCTGCTGCAGCCGGTGCTGGCCTACAACGGATCCACCCATCAATGGGAAGGGCAGGCCTGGGCGGCATACAGTCCCAACTACCAGGATAGTTATTATGGGCCCCTGTTCGGCACCGCCACCGGACATACGATGAGAGGGCGTATCTACTGGAGCAGCAGTCTCAATCTCTGGTCCATCACCATCTACGACCATACAACGGGCCAATACAGTTCGCTGTCAACGCAATGCATGCAGCCGGGGGCCGGATGCCGTGTCGGCTGCGTCCTTGAAGGCTGGAATATTGACGACAACACTGATGTGCCGGGCGACACACTCTTCTACGACATGGTGTACAAGAGTTATGGGGCGCCCATGAGCATCGACCTGGAACCGTGGTATTCGACCGAAGTTCCCTACGAGATCATGCAATACTGCTGGGTGCAGATCATTCAGGATCCTTCGCGGGTGTGCCTCCATACCTACAACTGATGAACGATGAGACAAATTTCCTTTCTCCTTTTTGCGCTGCTGCTCCTGGCATTCGGGGCCGGATGCACCAGCACACCGGAAAACGCCACCCCCGCACCGGTCCTCCACTACGAGCAGGGAAACACCTCGGTCCCGATCAACACTTCCGAGATCCCGGTGAGAAGGTTCGATGTCAACGCAACAGAGGTGATCGGGATCGTCCTCGCCGACCAGCGGGCCGGGATTCTGCTTGAGGGCGGGTGGAACATCACCTCGATCCGGACGGGATTTGAGGAGGAGGACCCGAACCGGGAGCACATCGACGTGGAGTTCAGGAACGATGAACTGTCGCTGTCGTTCTTCATCGAAGTGGACGAACGGGAGAGGCAAACCGGCAGAGGGCGTTGCAGCGCCACGATCTGGAGGGGACACCCGTGGACATCGGAACCCTTCCCTGAAGAGGAGGACTATCACCAGGCAGTAAACCCGTATATGGGCCTGTTTGTGGTCGTCGATCATCACAACGAGCGGGTGATGATGGCCTATGACGATACGACGATCTTCTACCTCTACCCATCATACGGGGATGTAACTGAATGGGAGTGATCGAAGCGGAACCGGCGCCCCTCTCACACGGAACAGGGCGATATGAAAGCGTAGGGGAGGGCGATCCGGGAAAATACAGGTTGCCGGAACGATCATGGAACCACCAATAGGAGGGAAGCAAAATGAACCAAAAAGCGGGAAGGCAGGCACAAGCCGTACCTGCAGCCGACAGGAGCAATAAGGTGAAACGGATCTTCATCCTCTCCCTTGCGCTGCTGCTCCTGGCGTTCGGGGCCGGATGCACCGGCTCCCCGGAGACGAATGGAGCGGAAACCATCACACCCGCCCCGGTCCTCCACTACGAGCGGGGAGACATCTCGATCCCGATCAACGTCTCCGGGATTCCAGCGCGGGGATTCGACGCCAATGTTACGGAGGTTATCGAGATCCTCCTCGCCGACCCGCGGGCCGGGGCCCTGCTTGAGGGGGGATGGAAGATAGCCTCGGTTCGGACGAGCTTTGAAGGGTTCTACTCGGTCGACCCGGCCAGAACGTATGTCGATGTAGAGTTCCGGAGCGATGAACAGTCACCGTCGTTCTTCATCGAAGTGGACGAACAGGAGGGGCACACCGGGAGAGGATTCTGCAACGTCCCGTTCTGGAGAGGAGGACTGTATGCAGGCCCCCCCTACCCTGAGGACTACCACCAGAACTGGACGTCCACGAACCGGTTCTCTGCGTACTATGTCTTCGATCACCACCACAACGAGCGGGTGGTGATGGTCTACAACGAAACGACGATCTTCTACCTCTACCCCTCATACGGAACGGAATGGTTCGAAGACGTGAAGAGATCGGGCGAGTGAGGGGCTATTTTAGATGTGCGGTGCTCGAACTCCGCTTCTCAAAGACCTTCGGTCTTCTCCAACTCCTGTCCGAAACCCTTCGGGTTTCTCAAGCTCCGGCCCTGCGGGCCATCGCATCCTACGGACAGTCGTTCCTCACGGGGCGTCGCCACTCCAAGACCTTCGGTCTTCTCGGGCTCCTGCCCTTCGGCCAGTCGCCACTTTAATACCCCAAAGCGTGAACACTATATAGAATTTCCCGGCGCGCGTCCCGGTTCCGCCGGAGCAGCGCCGACCCCGGATCTCCGGCCGGGGTTTGGGGCTGCAGGACGAATGGAGCGATTTGTACAATGAGCGATATGGATCATACCTGCTTTGACACAGCAAAGATCGACAAGATACAGGAACTGCGCGAACGCGGGGTGACGGTCTACCCCTACACCTTCGACCGCAGGGATACCGTTTCGGGGATCAAGGAGCGGTTCTCCGGGATCGGCCACGATAAGAGCGAGGAGGAAGTCAGCACCGCAGGCCGCGTCTACGTCGTCCGCCAGCACGGCAAGACGATCTTCGCGGATATGGGGGACTCGGGCGGCAGGATCCAGCTCTACCTCCGGAAGAACGATCTCGGCGAGGAGCAGTTCGAACTCTTCAAGCAGTACGTCGACGCGGGCGACATCATCGGCATCGTCGGCCATGTCTTCCGGACGAAGATGGGCGAGATCACCATCTGGGTCGACCGGTTCGAGCTCCTCACGAAGTCAGTCTGTCCGCTCCCGGAGAAGTTCCACGGGCTCAAGAACGTCGAGACCCGCTACCGGCAGCGCTACCTCGACCTGATCATGAACGACGAGAGCCGCGAGACCTTCCGGACCCGGAGCAGGATCATCGCGCTCCTGCGGCAGTTCCTCTTCGAGCGGGAGTACCTGGAGTTCGAGACGCCGACCCTGCAGCCGATCTACGGCGGCGCGAACGCCCGGCCGTTCACCACCCACCACAACGCCCTCGACCAGAAGCTCTACCTCCGGATCGCGCCGGAACTCTACCTCAAGCGCCTGGTCGTCGGTGGGTTCGACAAAGTCTTTGAGATCGCGAAGAACTTCCGGAACGAGGACATCGACACCAACCACAACCCCGAGTTCTCGATGGTGGAGATCTACGAGGCCTACCGTGACTACAACGACATGATGAACCTCACCGAGGAGATCTTCACGCACCTTGCGGAGAAGGTACGCGGGAGCACGATCGTCCCGTTCGCCGGGCACGACCTCGACTTCTCCCGGCCCTGGCGCCGCCTCTCGATGGAGGAGGCGGTGCGGGAGTACGCCGGTATCGATATCGGGGCGATGAGCCTTGAGGAACTCCGCGCGTTCGGCCTTGAGCACTGCGTCGAGGGCTGCGANNAGCGCCACGACCCGGGGCGAGTACCTGGTGCTCTTCTTTGAGCACTTCGGCGAGAAGCAGCTCATCCAGCCGACGTTCGTCTACGACTTCCCCGTCGAGAACTCGCCGCTTGCAAAGAAACACCGCTCGAAGGAGGGTATGACGGAGCGGTTCGAGCTCTTCATCGCCGGGATGGAGATGGCAAACGGCTTCTCGGAGTTAAACGACCCCCTCGACCAGAAGGCGCGGCTCGAACTCCAGGACGCGAAGCGCCGGCGGGGCGACCTCGAGGCGCAGATGATCGACTACGACTTCATCAACGCGCTCGGCTACGGGATGCCCCCGACAGGCGGGGTCGGGATCGGGATCGACCGCCTGGTGATGCTCCTCACCGGGAAGGACTCGATCAAGGAGGTCCTCCTCTTCCCGCAGATGAAGACCCTCCTCCCCGGCGCGAACGGTTCGGAGCCGGAACAGGACGGCGGCGAGGAGTAAGCCCGCCGCTCAACTTTTGCCATGAACGGACAGAACAGGGCCGCCATCCGCCCCGGCATGACCGTGGATATCGTGCTCAAGCGCGACCAGAAGACCGGGAAGCGCACCCGCGGCGTCGTCGCCGAGATCCTGACCAACTCCTCCTTTCACCCGCACGGGATCAAGGTCCGGCTCCAGGACGGCCAGGTCGGGCGTGTGCAGGAGATCATCGGATAAGGGCCCTCTGGCAGCCTTCCGGAGCGTGAACCGGATGGCCGCCCCCAGGTCCGGCCGCCCTTCCATTCGGTGGTCACCCCGGCTCAGCCGGTCAAAGAGCCGCGGTTTCAGGTCGCCGGGGATGCCCGGCCCCGTCGTCCTCGACTGAGACCTCCACCATCTCTCCGCGCTCCTCGACCCGGATCACGATCCCGACGGCGGGACTCAGTACTTCGGTAATCCCGAGATCTGCAATTGAGCAATGCAGCCTCGTCTAACGACCTCGAGCGCGATCAGCAACACCCGGAGACTGGATCTCCCAACCCGCACCTGCCGGTGCTCATGCTCCTGTCGTGCCGACAGTCGCACTTCGCGGCTTCGCGTTCTTCGCGCGAAGGGAAGTCAAAGGGTTGACTTCCAGAGGGGAAGGCCTCAACCAAATGTAGCGAAGTACCGGGACCGCCAAACTTCACGGCGTTCCTGATGAGGTTGGCAACGACCTCGCCGAGGAAAGTACACGAGATTCCTGGAGAGTCCCTCAGGGGCCGGGACATTGCGCAACGGTTTGAATCCTGCGTAGAAAAGGAGTGTCGGGGCCTGTCCGGCCCCGGATCGTATCGTGGGACGGTACGGTGATCTTACATCGGGGGCATGCCCATGCCGCCCATGCCACCCATGCCGCCCATCTCCTCCGCGCCCGGTGCAGGGCCGGCGGACTTGGATGCGGCGATGACGTCGTCGATCCGGAGGATCATGACGGCGGCTTCGGCGGCGCTGGAGACTGCCTGGGTCTTCACCCGCAGGGGCTCGACGACGCCTGCCTCGAGCATGTTGCCGGAGACGGCGTTGAAGACGTCGAGACCCATGTACTTCGCGTCTGCGCCGCCCTTCTCGTGGGATGCGCGGAGAGCGACGAGCATGTCGATCGGGTCGAGGCCCGCGTTCTCGGCAAGGGTCCTCGGGATGATCTCGAGGGCGTTTGCGAACGCTTCAATCGCGAGCTGGGCGCGGCCGCCGACGGATGCGGCGTACTCGCGGAGCCTGAGGGAGAGCTCGATCTCGGGCGCACCGCCGCCGGCAACGAACTTCTTGTCCTCAACGGCGACGCTGACGACCCGGAGTGCGTCCTCGATGGCCCGGTCGAGTTCATCGACGACGTGCTCGGTGCCGCCGCGGATGATGATCGAGACGGCCTTCGGGTTCTCGCACTCGGTGACGAAGATCATCTCTTCGCCGGAGACCTTCTTCTCCTCGACGGTGCCGGCCTTACCGAGTTCCTCGGGGGCGATGGCGTCGATGGAGCTGACGATTGCCGCACCGGTGGCGCGGGCGAGTTTCTCCATGTCGCTCTTCTTGACACGGCGAACGGCGAAGACGCCGGCCTTCGCGAGGTAGTGCTGGGCGATGTCGTCGATACCCTTCTGGCAGAAGAGGACGTTGGCGTTGCTCGCGACGATCTTGTCGACGATGCCCTTGATCATCCGCTCCTCTTCATCGAGGAACATCTGGAGCTGGTCGGGGCTCGTGATGCTGATCTCGGCGTCGACCTCGGTCTTCTTGAACTCGACGGCGGCGTTGAGGAGAAGGATCTTTGCGTCGTTCACGACACGGGGCATCGCCGGGTGGACACGCTCCTTGTCGATGATCATGCCTTCGACGATCTCGGAGTCCTCGATGGACCCGCCGACCTTCTTCTCGACCTTCACGAACTCGGTGTCGACGGCGCCGTCGGCGTCCGCGACCATCGTGATTGCCTTGACGACGAGCTCGGTGAGTTTGTCCTTTGCGGCTTCGGCGCCCTTGCCGGTCATGGCGGTGTCGGCGATCTTGCGGAGCAGCACCATGTCGTCGGGCTTGACGTCGATGGCGATATCCTTGAGGATGTCCTGTGCCTTATCCGCAGCCATGCGGTAGCCGTGAGCGATGACTGTCGGGTGGACATCCTGGTCGAGGAGGTCCTCGGCCCGCTTCAGGAGCTCGCCTGCAATTACGACTGCCGTCGTGGTGCCGTCGCCGACCTCGTCGTCCTGGGTCTTTGCGATCTCGACCATCATCTTCGCGGCAGGGTGCTCGATGTCCATCTCTTTCAAGATGGTCACGCCGTCGTTCGTGATGACGACGTCGCCGATGGTGTCGACGAGCATCTTGTCCATGCCCTTGGGGCCGAGTGTCGTCCGTACAGCACTTGCGACGGCCTTTGCGGCTGCGATGTTGCCAGACTGTGCGTCACGACCGCGGGTACGCTGACTACCCTCTTTCAGGATAAGGATTGGTTGTCCTCCAAGACTTGACATAGGTATCACCGTTGTTAAGCGATAGAAAGGTAGGTTTGTAGTTCTATATAAAACTACTCACTCAGATATCATATCTATGAGTTCTGAGCCGTCTTCGAGGGTTCGGAGATGCTCTTCGCCGATAAGAAGGGTTTTCCCGATTTTTTTCTGTTTTTTGTAATCCGTGACGACGCACATTGCAAACGTCCTCGTGATCTGCGAGATGTTGCCGATCAGGGAAGCGCGCTTGACGATCTTCTGCGATGTGCCGTATGCCGTCAGGATGGTGTGCCGGTCAAAGAGCGCCAGCGCCTGGAACGGCGCCTGCCGCATGGCGTGGATCTCCATCCCCATACGCTCGAGGTCGACCAGGACGTCTCCTGCAGTGGATTCCGGAGGCTTCTCCGGCTCCGGCGAGCGGTAGCCGACGAGGTCGATCGTCTCGACGAGCGGGGCGTTGAAGAGCTCCTCGAGCCGTATCGCGATATCGAGCGTGGTCCCCATTCCGCTCTCGTACTTGCTGATCGTCCGGCGGGATACCCCGAGCTGCGACGCGAGATCCCCAAGCGACATCCGGGAGCGTTCCCGCACCTCACGGAGGAGGTCGCCCCTGATCTTGACGTAGAGGCCGCCGGGGGAGGCGTAGACCATCGGCGATGTTCCTTCCGCGAAGTAGTCGTAGAGGGTCTCCGGGCTGAGGGCAAAGAGGCCGTACCGGATGTAGACGACCCCCCGTTCGAGTTCCGTATCACGCGCCCGCTCCCCGACGATGAGCGGGGTGGCCTGGAGGTAGCGGGCAATCAGGTTGAGGTCGCTTGCGATATCGGCGCTCACGCCGTCGATATGCGAGGCGACTTTGATGATGATGAGGGTATCGCCTTTCTTCGCGATAAGGTCGAAACTCCGCGGACGGATGTTGCACCGCTCCGAGACGTCGAAGCCTGCAAGGAGCATGATGCTGATGACCATCTGAGGAAGGCGATCCTGCGACATAACCCGTAAGAATCGATATAGCCGGAGAACGATATAAATTGTAGGGTTATGTGGATCGGCATAGATGATACGGATTCCCCTGCCGGGATGTGCACCACCTATATCGGGGCGGTTCTGGTGCCTCAGCTCGAGCGCTCGGGGATGCGTGTCGTCGACGCCCGGCTGGTCAGGTTGAACCCGAATGTCATCCACAAGACCCGCGGGAACGCGGCGATCGCCATCGAGGTGGAAGGGGACCCGGAGGCGGCCTTCGCCCTCACCTGCGCGTGCGTGGAGGCGCTTGCGGAGTTCGACGCCCCCGCGACGAACCCGGGCGTGGTTGTCGCCACCGTCCGGCCGCCGCCGGACTTCTACCACGCGGCGCTCCGGGACTTCTGCACCGTCGAGGAGGCGGTCGGGGTGCTTGAGTCGGTGGGGGCCCGCTACCGGGGCTACAAGAACCGGCGCGGGCTCATCGGTGCGACGGCGGCGGTGGCGGCCGATCTCCCCGACCGGACATACGAACTGCTCGCCTACCGGAGGCGGGAGGCATGGGGCACCCCGCGGCAGGTGGACCGGGCGAGCCTCTTTTGCGCCGAAGAGAGGACCTACCCCCGGACCTGGGACACGGTCGACCGGGCAAACGACGTGGTGGTCTGCGTGCCCCATACGCCCGACCCAGTCCTCTTCGGAATCCGCGGGGAGAGCCCGGACGCGGTCCGGGAGGCCCGGTCCTACGTCCGCTCGGAGGAGCCGGCCTGCGAGCAGGTCTACACCACGAACCAGGGGACGGACGCCCACCTGGTGCCGGGGACGATCGGGGCGCTCAGGGAAGGCCGGTCGTACCTGGTGCGGGGCACGGTCGCGGGCGAGCCTGCCACCGGGATCGGGGGCCACGTCTCGTTCGTCCTTGCAGGCGGCGAACAGGAGGTCCGCTGCATGGCCTACGAGCCGACCAAGGGCTTCCGGGACGTCGTGCGGGCCCTCGCCCCCGGCGATCTGGTGGCCGCGGCCGGGAGTTACAAGGGGGGTAGCCTGAACCTCGAGAAACTCGGTATCTGCCATCTCGCGGACGCGGTCCGGGTCCGCCCGCCCCTCTGCCCCACCTGCGGAAGACGGATGACGAGTGCCGGGGCGGGGAAAGGCTACAAGTGCCGGGCCTGCAGCGCCCGCAGCCGGGAGCCCGAAGTCGAGCGGGTCGAGCGCCGGATCCGGCCGGGATGGTATGAGGTTCCCCCTACAGCCCGCCGGCACCTTGCCCGGCCGCTGGTGCGCGGCATCCCCGCATGGGAGGAGGCTCTGCTCCGGTCAGGCCAGGAGGGCGACGGGGAGAGGGGTTGGTCAATTAAATGAAGTTTACAAAAAAAGTTTTATAACGTTTGTGCGTTAACTTATCCCTGGTGATCCCGTGCCGACTATCAGTGGCGACGGAGTGCACTCTCCGACCTGGTCCGCCCGCGAGGCTGCCAACCGCGGGCGAACCGGGTCGAGATGAGGCTGTGCCGGTTCGCAGTCGAGTATGCACGGAACGGAGACAAAAGCGACCCTCTGGAGGCTCTGCCGTTTCCCGGCCCGAAAGTCCGCTCATCGAGAATGCTCCGGTTGCACCCGGACTCCCCGACACGGCAGGACGAGCGGGATCATCCCGTGTCGGATAAGCAATATCCCCTGTCTGACTGCGGGAACCTGGCCACCCGGGTTCCCGCTGCTTCTTTACAACCATTATCGCGTCTTTTTGCCCGATCTCCCGGCTCGACGGCTCCCGTCCCCGAGCCCGTAGATATCCATAACCCACCATAGAGCGCCGGCAAGGCTTCTCCGCGGGTCCGGAACGACCCATCCCGGTTCCGGGATTTCATGACGCCCGACGAAGAGACGATCCATTATCGTGCATGAGTGCCAATACTGCGTAACAGCTGGTGTACCACTATCATGACCTTCAAGTATGGGGATGCAGTACAACAGGCACGGGTGCGCCCCGGTATGACGGTCGGCGAACTCGTCGACGAGCTTGGAAAGGCCGGGGCCTACAACGGGGGGTCCCTCTGGCAGGCGGTCAACATCTACGAGCGGATGCTCCGCGACGATGAAGCGCTGAAGTTCTTCGGCCTCTCCGGTGCCATGGTGCCCGGCGGGATGGGCGGGATCGTCGCCGACCTCATCAGGCGGGGGCACATCGATATCCTCGTCTCGACGGGGGCGAACCTCACCCACGACACCATCGAGGCGATCGGCTGCCACCACTACCACGGGACGTGCCAGGTCTCCGATACCGAGCTCTGCGAGGAAGGAGTCAACCGGATCTACGATATCTTCCTCCCGAACGAGGCGTTCATCAGGTTCGAGGAGTTCCTGCAGGACGTCTACTCGTCCATCCCGGAAGGCTCGACGATCTCGATCTCGGCCCTCCTCAATAAGATCGGGAGCAGGCTCAAGACCGGGATCCTCGCCGAGGCGGCAAAGGCCGGAGTCCCGGTCTACTGCCCGGCGATCCAGGACTCGATGATCGGGCTGCAGTACTGGCTCTTTTCGCAGACGCACAAGGTCACCGTCAGCGCGTTCGATGATATGCCCGGACTCCTCGACCGGTGTTTTGAGGCCAAACGGGCCGGCGCCATCCTCGTCGGCGGCGGCGTCCCGAAGAACTATATCCTGCAGAGCAAGCTGATGACCGAGAGCGGATTCGACTACGCGGTGCAACTCACCGGCGACCGCCCGGACCTCGGCGGGCTGTCAGGCGCGACGCTCGATGAAGCCCGGTCGTGGGGCAAACTCACCGGCGAGGCAACCGCCGTGACGGTCTACGGCGACGCGACGATCAACCTGCCGCTCCTTGTCGCCGCAACGCTCGAGAGGCTGGAAGGATGACCGAACTCATCCTCTCCCTCGACGTCCTCGACCGGCAGCGGGCGTACGCGATAGCAGAGGCCACGGCACCCTTCATCGACGCGATCAAGGTCGGCTACCCCCTCGTTCTCGCAACGGGCCTCTCGATCGCCAAAGACCTTGCCGACCTCGGCCTCCCGCTCATCGCCGACTTCAAGGTCGCGGATATCCCGAACACCAACCGCCTCATCTGCGAGGCGGTCTTTGCCGCCGGCTTTGACGCCGTCATCGCCCACGGGTTCGTGGGAGCGGACGCCGCACGGACCTGCGTCGAGGTGGCGCACAACCACGGCGGGGAGGCCTACATCGTCGCCGAGATGAGCCATCCCGGCGCGACCGAGTTCTTCCACGGGGGTGTGGCCGAGCGGATCGCGGCGCTCGCCGTAACCTCCGGGGCAGACGGGATCATCGCCCCCGCCACCCGCCCCGACCGGATCAGCGAGCTCCGCGGGATCNNGCCCAGGGCGGCGATCCCGACGTGGTGGCCCGGCTGGTCGACGGGATCATCGTGGGGAGGAGCATCTACGAGGCCGAAGACCCGGCGGCCGCAGCCGAACGCTTCTCCCGCATCCGCCGGTGATGAGTTCTCCGTTCCGATCCCGAAGGGGAGATGACGAGCCCTATGAGTGGTCTGAGGCGGATGCGGGCCCTCCCCCATCTTAAGGGTTATATGTTCTCCTGCAGATACAGGTAGCATGAACTGGAGCCCTGAACAACTGAAACTGGCGGAAAAATACCGGAGTCTCGCGGAAATCCCCGTTGCCGAGCGGCGGTACAAGTGCCACACCTGCCACTTCGTCGTGGACGAGAACCCGTGCCCCCACTGCGGCGAGACTGCACTTGAGATCATGTGCCCGCTCGACCACTGCGACTGCCACCACTCCATCGTCGAGAGTATCGAGTATTGCCCGCTCTGCGGCCATGCCGTCTGCCCGGAGTGCGGGAGCCACGATGTCGTCCAGATCAGCAGGGTTACCGGGTATCTCCAGGACGTTGCCGGCTGGAACGCGGGGAAACAGCAGGAACTCAAAGACCGGATCCGTTACTCCGTCGTATGAGGTATTCAGTCAGGGACGGCACTCTTTTTCTCCGCGGCCGGTTTCGTGCGGCGAGCACCGGGGTCAACGGCGGTCTTGCCGACGTCACGACGGTCCTGAACCATACCGTGCCGCACGATTTTCAGGGCGAACCGGTGCGCCACCTCGAACTCGTTGCAGCCCGGCACGGTATCTTCTGCGACTACTTCGGCCTCCTGACGGCCGTCGATATGCGGCACCTCTGCGTCCTCCAGTACGACTTCGTCACGGTCTTTCTCACCGCCGGGGTGACGAACCCGACCGGGGCCGCCGGGGCCAGCACCGCCCCGCATACGATCAACATCATTGTCTACAGCCGGGAGGGGATGTCCGATTCGGCGCTTCTTGAGACGATCATCACCGCGACCGGGGCGAAGGCCCAGGCGCTTCATGACCTCGGCTACGATTTCCCCGGAACCACGACGGATGCGGTCGCCGTCGCCTGCGAGCGTGACGCAGAACAGACACATTTCTATGCCGGAACCCTGACGGAGGTGGGCCGGAGGGTCCACGCGGCCGTCCTGTACGGCCTCCCTGAGGCTCTCGCGCGGCAGCAGGGGAAGGTCCGGCGGAGCGAGCCGTCGTTCTTCATCTTCAGCCGCTACGGCGGGGAGCACTGGGCGGAGTGGGAGAAGGAGGGGTGCCCGTACTACCCCTGCCATTTTCCGGGGCAGCGATGCGACTACTGCTACTGTCCCTGCTACCCCTGCGCCGACGAAGAGCTCGGTGAATGGGTCGAGAGTTCAAGCGGCGGGAGGGTCTGGGGCTGCGCCGGCTGTACGCTCCTTCACGTTCCAGAAGTAGCAGACTACGTAAGAAGAAATCCCGAGGCCACTCTCGCAGAGCTCAAGCGCCTGCGGGAAAAGTTGTGATTGAAGTTCACGCCTCGGGGATGCCGAGAGCGGAGAGCATCTCTTCGAGAGGAACGCCGTGTGCCTGGGCGGCTTCCCGGATAGTCTCGTTATTTGCGATTGCGCAGCCAAGGCAACCCATTCCGAACCGGAAGAGTACCTGTGCCGATTCGGGCTTCTCCCTGAGGAGATCAGCGATTGTGCTGTCCGCATTCAATGCCATACACCTGATGTTGTCCCTGCCCCTATTTATACATTTAAGGGAGAGGGCCGGAGCGCTCACAATCTGACGGGATTGGCAGAGCAGCACATTCATACGCTTCTTCCATGACAGGCGCCGTGTCGGGCCCGGAGGCCCCGTACCGGCAGGAGGGCGTCGGCGGCCGGGCATTCGCCCGCACGCACAGCGCGACCGGCAGCCGGAACCACCAGCCCGGCTTCCCCGCGGGGTTCCGGGGTTCATTTTCACCCCGCACGCCGAGGCTTAATACCCTCACGAGGTGAAGTACAGACTGGAGATGTAAGAATGAACCTTTCAGAGGTAACAGAGAGAATCTCCCGGAAACTTGAAGCAAACGGCGCACAGCCCGATCGGCAGAAGATCGAATCACGCCTCCGCCGTCTCGTCGAGGAGTTCGGCGTCAACGCCGCCGAGGCCGAGCGGACGGTGACGGCCGATCTCGCCCGCGAGCACCACCTGACCGGCGTCGGCATGGGTGGAAACTCCGCTACAGAGCTCCGGCAGATACGTGACGTCGCTCCCAACGACTGGGTGACAATCGAGGGGAAGGTCGTTGCCCTGACGAAACCCGTCTCGCCCTCGATGGCGCAGACCGGGATCATCGCCGACTCGAGCGGCGCCATCCGTTTCGTCGCCTGGGCAAGGGGGAACCCCCCTGCTATGGAGTACGGCCAGTGGTACCGGGTCGAGTCCGCTGTCGTTGATGAGTACAGGGGAACGCCCAACCTGAGCATCCACTCGGGCACCACCATCTCGCCGGTCGAGAAAGATATCCCTCTCCTTCCCTCGATCACCCCGATCGCCGAACTGAAGCCCGGCGTCGGGAGCGTGCGGGCCAAGGTCATCCAGGACTGGGAGGTCACTCACGACAGGATGCTCCAGACAGGGCTCCTCGGCGACGAGAGCGGCACCATCAAGTTCGTCATATGGAAGGAAGAGGGGAAGGATAAACTGGAACTCGACGCCGTCTACAACATCTTCTACGCCACCGTCGACGAGTACAACGGCAGGCTCTCCCTCGCCCTGAACACCGCGATGTACATCACCGACGAGGGCGACATCGAGGTCGGCCGGCAGGAGACCGAGATCCAGGGAGCACTCGTCCACATCGCACCCGGCTCGGGCCTGATCAAGCGCTGCCCGGTCGAGGGGTGCAACCGGACCCTCTCGCGGCAGAACTACTGCCCGG
This sequence comes from Methanoculleus sp. UBA77, assembly GCA_002499455.1. Lineage (GTDB taxonomy): Archaea > Halobacteriota > Methanomicrobia > Methanomicrobiales > Methanoculleaceae > Methanoculleus. Next base: position 21,358 of record DALN01000005.1, read on the forward strand.
TGCACGAGATCCAGCCCGAGTTCCGCTACGACCTCCGCCTGAAGGCGGTGCTCGACGATGGCGTGCACGCGAAGAACGTCCTGATGCAGCGCGAGATGGTCGAGAAACTCGCGGGGATCACCCTTGACGAGGCAGTCCAGATCGCCGAGACGAACCCGCTCGGCATGGACGAGATCTTTTACCGGATCCGGAACGCCGTGCTCGGCCGCTACTACACCTGCAGCGGGAACGAGTTCGGCGGCAGGCTGCTCGTCAACTCCTGCTCGCCGATAACGTTCGAGCCAGCGGAACTGGCTGCATTGCTGAACCGCGCCGGGGGTGAGCCGGCATGAAGCCCCAGAGCGCATTCGAGCGCGAACCGGCACGCAGGGTCTTTGCCTCCGAGCTCCGCGAGACCCGCTACCAGTTCAAGGACGGCGAGGACGAGAAGAGCCCGACCTACGTCATCCTCCCGACCGGTATCCGGAGCAACCGGATCTTCATCGTCGGGACCCTGACGGAGAAGCAGCGGCAGGGCGACCAGAACATCTTCTACCGCGGAAGGGTGGTCGACCCGACGGGGACCTTCTTCATCATGGCAGGGTCCTACCAGCCCGAGGCGATGCAGCAGCTCGCCCGTATCGAGCCGCCGGCATTCGTCGCCGTCGTCGGGAAGCCGAACCTCTACACGACCCCGGACGGGACCTGCCTCGTCTCGGTCCGCGTGGAGTCGATCTCGGTTGTGGACCGCGAGACCCGCGACCTCTGGGTCCTCGATACCGCCCGCGAAACCCTGGACCGGCTCGACGCCTTCGGGACCACCGAGGACTCGAAGAAGGCGCAGGAAGAGTACGGGACGCGTCCGGAACTCTACCGGAAGATCGTCTACGACGCCCTCACCCAGGTGCAGTTGTAGAGGCTCTACCTCCGAAAACCCTTTTTTTGTGAACCGCCGCATCCGTCTTATGGAAAATGCCTGGCGGGAGACCGGGAGAAGGTCCCGGCATCCAAAAATGAGAGGCATTCTCCGCTTACAGCCTGAAGACGAAGAGGTTCCAGAAGTTGACCCACCACGCCAGCATGATAAGCCCGACGACGACGATGCTGTAGTGCACCCGGTGCCATACGGACCAGTAGCGTCGCCTCCAGACCGGGACGGTAAAGGCAGCGGCCACTGCTGATAAGAGCACGGCAATGACCGGGACGGTCATGACCGCGCTCAGCGCAAGGGGAACCGTCCGGCCATCGTGTCCGAGAGGCTTGTCTTCGTCATGGAGAGCGGGGAGAGGATATGCTCGTTGAGGTACTGCTCAAACGGCACGCCGGTAACGTCTTCGACGACGACCGCAGCGAGCGTTGTACCGTAATTCGAATACGAGATGACCGTCCCGGGAGGGTAGACCCTGGCGGGGATGTTCTCCTTGCAATACGTCCTGAACGGATAGAGATCCTCCACTTCCGCAACGGTCTGATGGATCGTCTGGTCTTCGAAACCCGCCGAATGCGTCAGCAGGTGCCGCATGGTCACCGGCTGCCCGGGATACGTATCGGGGATCGAGAAATCCTTCAGATACGTATTGACATCCGCATCCAGGTCGATCTTCCCTTCTTCGACCAGCTGCATGACAGATGTCCAGGTGAATAGTTTGGTGATCGAGCCGATGTTAAAGAGCGTCGTTTCGGGATCGACAGGGGTTCTGTTGGCAATATCGGCGTACCCATCCTCTGGAGAAGACCAGTTCCCCGTCCTGTACAAACGAGACCGTGGCACCCGGAACGTTGTACTTCGCCAGTCACGCTGGCACGGCTTCATCAAAAAACGCTTCTACTCCCGCGCGATCTAAAGGCCCGCTCTCGATAGAGGGGCCGGCATCGCCGGCGACCATGCGACCAGGAAGAGTGCAAGAACCAGGATCGTAGCTCTCCAGAAGATCCGGCAATACCCGCACCGGGGTAAACATCGGCTCGAGTAAGACATATAATTCGATATTGGAAATTTTGCACTAATTAAATGCATGGAAAATATTCCGGATAGGAAAAACCGCATTTATTGTTTTCCTTGCTCTAAAATCCCCATCGTGGAAAAAGTGTTCCGTTCGTAAACTATCCACTCTAACCCCGGTATCGGTTCCGGAATGGCTTTTCTGGGTGTCAGCTGCCCCGCGCGCCTGCAGGGAGGGGCCGGGACCCCCTGATCGCGGAGAGGGCCTCCAGCTCTTGAGTTCAATGATACCCCCAAAGACGCGGGGGTTCACGGCAGTCATCAGCCGTCTAACGAACTGGAACTCCATAAATCGGCCGGTCCGAGCCCGGCACCCTCGAGGCGCTTCTTGTTGCCGCCCCGGGGCCAGGGCGGTTCATCCCGACGCACAGAGGCGAGGGGCTGCCGGCCGGGGCGGCCGCGGCGCTCCCGGTCCGTTCAGGCAGCAAGAAGAACCCGCGCTACTTCCCGCCCACCCGCATGAGCCTCGCCGACTTCGACTGGCTAGCGGTCCTCGACTCGACGGGGTATACCCGCGGCGAGCCGCCGCTGCCGGAATGAGATCTGGGTATCCCTTCGATGCCGTCAGAAAAGCAGAGGGCTTGAAGCACAAAGGAAAGTGATCAGCCGCCCCGCGTCACTCCGCCGGCCCTTCCGGCGGCTCCTGCCGGGCCCCCTTCCACTCGCCCTTCAACTCGGGGTAATCCGCAAGAATCTTGCTGACCGTGCTCCTGCTGACGTCAAACATCCGGCAGATCTGGCTGATGCTCGTCCCGCCCTGCCGTATCGTCACGAGCGCCTCGATCTGGCCTTCGTTGAGGGCTCTCGGTCTCCCAATCGGCCGCCCGTCCTCCTTCTTCACCCTCTTTGAGACCTTGGGGACCGCCTTCCGGGTGCTCTCCCGGTACTGTTCCATGTATGCGAGGAAGTTGTCGATGGCCTCTCTTCTCTGCTCGGGGTCGTCGCGGAACCCGAAGAAGTCGTTATTTACGCAGTATACCGTATGGTGTTCATTGAGTGATTTGAGTGCTGCAAGGCCGGCGTCCATGTCCCTGGAGAGGCTGGCGAGATCGTGAATGATGATGTCGGGGCAGTTATTGGCGGCGCAGAAATCCAGCATCTCGGAGAAGCCCTTCCGCCTTTCGGGGGGCGTTGCGCTCGCACGATGATCATGGAAGAATTCAACGATCTGAAACCGGTATTTGCAATAGTTCTCGACCTCATTCTTTTGTACCGCGAAATCCCCCTTCTTTCTCGTATTCAAGTATGCCACGGCATCTTTTTTCATCCGTTTATGGTGCCGTATAATCGTATATATGGTTTTTGAACCGGCCCGAGAGGCGTATTTTTAATGGCATCCGGGGAATGCAGCGGATTTTCCCGCGGGTTGCCGGCGATGTGCAGAAAAAGGAGGTTCCGCCAGTTTTTGACGATGGCAGATCCCGCAGGGATCAACGGGCGTGATCACCGTGCACGGAGAGGCACATACTCGACCGAGTAGACGGTGGTGTCATCTTTCCGGCTTATCACCGGCTCAAGATGCTTCTCCGGAACGAACTCTTTCGCGGCACCGAGCGTGATCGTGACCAGGGCGTCCATGTTCTCTGCAAAGATCTCCGGAAACCGGAGTGCGAACCGGGACGGGACGATGAACCGGTTGCCCTGCCTGACCCTGGCAACGAACTGGAACTCGCTTCTGGGATCATTCTCCTGGTCGAGGGCGGCGATCAGGTCGTAGAGATCGGCAAGGCGTTTCTTCCTGGCAGTTAGACGCCTGTTGAGCTCTGCAATCTCGAGCTGGAGTTCGTACGTCTCTCTGAGGAGACCATCCCGGTCGGTCGCGCTGCCCGGGGGCAGGCCCCCGGCAGGGGGCACCTCCTCGTGCTTTCCGGGCTCATATGCCATATTGTGCTCCGTCCGGGTTGAAGGAGTGAGAGATTATCTCTCCTGTTTCAGCGACTCCCACCGGTCGAGGACTTCCTGCCCTTCGATGAAGACCAGCCCGTGCTTTTTCGCATAGGCCATGGCATCGGCCTTCGAGAGCGCAAACCCGGTCTCGTCGTCCAGCATCTCGCAGATCGTGACCGCCGGGGTGATGCCGGCCATGGTGGCAAGAGCGATCGAGAGCTCCGTCTGCCCCCGCCGCTCATCGAGGAGCGTCTCCGCCGCCCGCAGGAGCGCCATATGGCCCGGCGTGCGGAAGTGTGCGGCAAAGTTATGCCCGCCGCCGTTGAGCGACTTCTTCACCTCATCCGCGATGGCGGTGACGGTCAGGGCGCGATCCCGGTCCGTGATCCCGGTGTAGGTCTCCCGGTGGTTCACCCAGAGCGAGAACGAGGAGTGGTTCTTCGGGTCGTAGGGGACCTCGCCGTCCTTCTCGACGAGGCTGCAGGCCCGGAGGACGTCGTGGGCGAACGGCAGGCCGAGCCGCTTTGCGGCCTCGGGATGGACGGCCGTGCAGATCAGGCCGCCGCCGTCCTTGCGCATCTGGCGAATATGGGCGGGCGTGACGGCGTCAGAGCGGATCGCGAAATCGGTCTCGCGCTCCCGGTTGTCAAAATCGTATAACAGGACGAATTCGCCCCTCGCAAGGGCCTGTATGGCTGCATCAATCATGGGTTATCTCCACCTCGACGGTATCGTTATCGTTCAGGTTCAGGGCTTTCCGGAGTTCGCATCCGGCGATGACTTCGATGATGTCCTCAGGGTAGTGGGTGCGGGAAGGCTCGACGATGGCGCATCTGATCCCCTGGATCCGGCAGGGAAGCACCCGGGCGCCGCCGAACGTCCGCTCATTTGCCGTAAACCCGGGAACCTCGACCCATCCGGCGTGGTCGAGGTGTTTGCGGACCTGGATGCTCGCCGCATCGAGTTTGATGTTCAGGGTTCCGGGGAAGGGCTCAAACCCCAGGCATCCGCCGAACTGCTCCTTGTAGTGGGGGATGCTCATGTAGTAGCGTCCCTCGCCGAGTCCGCTGATCACGGTCCCGGTCAGGAGATACTGCCTCCGCTCCGGGTTGAAGAGCCTGACGTAATCCGCATACTCCCGCCTCAGCGCCTGCTCTCCCTCACGGGTGACGGCGACGTACTGTCCGTCGGGTTTCATCGACCGGGCGATGAGCTGCTGCCGCTCGAGCGCAATCAGCCGCCGCGAGGCGGTCTGGGGGCTGATGTTCAGCTCGCTTCCCAGCGACTGCGACGAGAGCCGGATCGGGCCCCTGCACCCGCCGAGCAGGGCGATCGTCTTCAAGGACTGCAGGTCTTCCGCTTCAACCATTATATCAGAATTGAGATGCATACTATATACGGGTTGCGCAACGATCCGGGTGGGTCCCGAATTCGTGAAATGTCGAATTGGGATACGCTAATTATTTAAGCCGGGATGCTGACATTACCTGCATGAAATCCGGAGTGCGGCATCAGCTTGCCGAGAAAATGGCAGGAGAGATCACACTTTCGGACTCACCGGGACAGGCCTTGAAAAAATGGCGGCAGAGTTTCAACATCCCTCCGGGGGTGCTTGCCGAGCGCCTTGAGGTCTCCCCTTCAGTTATCAGCGACTACGAAAGCGGACGGCGAAAGAGTCCGGGAACCGCAATCGTCGGTAAAATCGTCGATACGATCCTCTCGATCGACGAAGACAACGGCGGCCGGTTCATCAACAAATTTGCGAAAATCCTGTACAGCGAATTTGACGAAGACGTCATCTACGACATCCACGAGTATGCGTCTCCCGTGAGTCTCTCAGACTTCGCAGGGGTCATCGGCGCCGTCACGCTCTGCGGCACGACGGAACAGACCATCTACGGGTATACGGTGATCAACAGCCTCAATGCGATCCTCCAGCTCTCCTCGAGCGAGTTCAACCGCATCTATGGCTGGAGCACGGAACGCGCCCTCATCTTCACCGAGGTCTCAACCGGCAAATCCCCCATGGTGGCGATCCGGGTCACCCCCTTCAAGCCCCGCTGCGTGGTGCTGCAGGGGATCACCCCGGGGGAGGTCCACCCGTTGATCCCCGGGCTTGCCGAGCGCGACCGGATCACGGTGCTCTGCACGCAGATGGACGTCGAGACGATCATCAGTTCACTACGAGGAAAACTATGGTAGGCATCTATTCATACGGCGTCTATATCCCGCGATACCGGATTAAAGTCCCGGAGATCGCCCGGGTATGGGGTGCCAACGCAGACGACATCACCAGAGGCCTCGGGGTCTTTGAGAAGTCCGTCCCGGATCTGGATGAAGACACCGCAACGATCGCCGTCGAGGCGGCCCGTGCCGCCATCCGGCGGAGAGCCATCGACCCCGAAGCGATCGGCGCCATCTACGTAGGGAGCGAGTCCCACCCCTACGCGGTCAAGCCCACGGCCTGTACGGTCGGCGAGGCGATCGGGGCGACCCCNNATGGGCCTCGTGAAGAGCGGGATGATCCCGTTCGGGGTCGCCATCGGTGCCGACGTGGCCCAGGGCGCTCCGGGGGACGCGCTCGAGTACACGGCAGCGGCCGGCGGAGCGGCATTCGTCATCGGGAATAAGGACCCCATCGCCGAGATCCACCGGACCTGCTCCTTCACCACCGACACGCCCGACTTCTGGCGGCGCGAAGGGCAGAACTACCCCCGTCACGGCGGGCGGTTCACCGGCGACCCCGGCTACTTCAAGCACGTGCAGGGCGCCGCCCGGTTGATGCTCGAGCAGGCGGGCACGAGCCCGAAAGATTACGACTACGCGGTCTTCCACCAGCCCAACGCGAAGTTCCCGCAGCGGGTGGCAAAGATGCTCGGCTTTACCGACGCCCAGATCCGGCCCGGCCTCGCCGTGCCGAGGCTCGGCAACACCTACTCGGGTGCATCGATGATCGGGCTTGCGGCGACGCTGGATGTGGCAAAACCCGGCGAGCGGATCTTCGTCACCTCCTTCGGCTCGGGGGCCGGGAGCGACGCATTCGATATCACGGTCACCGACGTCATCGAGTCCGAAGAATTCAACAGGGCGGCGGCGCCGAGCGTTGAGAAACTGCTCGCAAACCCGACCTACCTCGACTATGCACTGTATGCCAAACACAAGGGAAAGATCGTGATGCAGAGATGAGAGACGTAGCAGTAATCGG
>DALN01000005.1:28601-29883 GCA_002499455.1 Methanoculleus sp. UBA77
GAGGCGGCCTGCGCCTCCGGCGGGCTTGCCTTCCGGCAGGCGGTGATCGCGGTCGCAAGCGGCATGGAAGACATCGTGGTCGCGGCGGGCGTCGAGAAGATGACCGATGTCGGGACCGGGGCGAGCGTGGATATGCTCGCGAGCGCCGCGGACCGCGAGTGGGAAGGGTTCGCCGGAGCGACCTTCCCCGGCCTCTACGCGATGATCGCAAACGATTACATGCACCGCTACCCCCTCACCCGCGAGCAGCTCGCGCAGGTCGCGGTGAAGAACCACGAGAACGGAGCAAAGAACCCGATCGCCCAGTTCCGGAACAGGATCACGGTCGATACGGTCTTGAACTCGTCGCTCGTCGCCGACCCCCTGCGGCTCTTCGACTGCTCGCCGATCACCGACGGTGCGGCGGCGGTCGTGGTGGTGCCGCTCGAGCGCGCCCACGAGTTCACCGACTCACCGGTGCGGGTGCTCGCAAGCGCCCAGGCGAGCGACACCATCGCGCTCCACGACCGGCGGGACATCTCCACCCTGGACGCCACGGTCGCCGCAGGCAAACGGGCGTTTGCCCAGGCGGGTCTCGGCCACAAGGACATCGACCTCGTCGAGGTCCACGACTGCTTCACGATCGCCGAGATCTGTGCGATCGAGGACCTCGGCTTCTGCAAGAAGGGCGAGGCAGGGAGGCTCACCGCAGACGGGGCGACGGCGCTCGGCGGGGAGATCCCGGTGAACACCAGCGGCGGCCTGAAGGCCTGCGGCCACCCGGTCGGCGCGACGGGGATCAAGCAGATCTGCGAGGTCGTCACCCAGCTCCGCGGCGATGCCGGAGCAAGACAGGTGGACGCAGAGATCGGTATGACCCACAACGTGGGCGGTACGGGTGCGACGGTCGTCGTGCACATTCTGGGGGCCTGAAGATGTCTGTATCAAGGTTCTGGAGAAAGATCCCGCAGCGGTACAACCTGGTCGGGACGCAGTGCACAAACTGCGGGCGGTACTTCTTCCCGCCCCGGTCGCTCTGCCCCGACTGCCGGCGGAGCGGCAAGATCGTCGACCACAAGTTCAACGGCGAGGGAACGGTCGTCACCTACACGGTGATCAGGTCGGCGAGCGACCAGTTCGATCACACCACCCCCTACGTCCTCGCCATCGTCGAGCTCGACGAGGGGCCGAGGCTCACCACCCAGGTGGCCTGCCTTCCTGAGGAAGCGAAGATCGGGATGCGGGTGAAAAGTGTCTTCCGCCGGGTGACGGCGGACGGCGAGAGCGGCACCATCCACTACGG
>DALN01000005.1:29942-30281 GCA_002499455.1 Methanoculleus sp. UBA77
ACTATACCTCCACTTCGATTCAGGCTACGACACGAGGCCTTATTTCTCCACGGTAATATCGTAGACCGCGTGCCACTTCCCCGGCGAGTAGGTCCGGACCTGCCTCTCCATGACCTCGCCGTTCGTGACCGCCCGGATGAGAGGGAGGCACTCGCTCTCCTGCTCCTCGAGAGCGTAGAGGTGGATCGTCCCGCCGTCCCGACAGAGCGCTACGGCCGCCGGGAGGAACGCCGATGCGGCGAGGGGGAGGTTCATCACGACCCGGTCGAAGGGGCATAGGCCGAGCCGGGGAAGGTGCCCGGCATCGGCGAGGACCGGGATGACGTTTGTTGCCCGGTT
>DALN01000081.1 GCA_002499455.1 Methanoculleus sp. UBA77
CACAACCTGCTCCTCGAGCTCTTCACTGACCAGGGCGTCGGGACGATGCTCACCCTCTGATCCCCTTTTACCCTGACATGGTCGACTCACGCGAAGCCGCGAAGAACGCGAAGGCCGTAATAATCCTCCCCCTCATCTTCGCGGCTTTCGCGTCTTCGCGTGCGACCGTATTGCAGGACCTGAGGCCTGTCTTTGGACCCCGGAAACCTGTTCCTTTCCTCTCACGGCAAATTGCCGTCCCCGCTGCACTCCCGCTGCCGCTCCTCGCTCATATCGATCAGGATCTCGAAGAGCCGGCGTACGGCGACCGGGTCGATCCGGCTCTCGACGGCGTAGGTGAAGACCCGGTCGAGGACCGCCTTCCGCTGCGGCGGATCGTGGATGGGAAGGCTCTTCTCCTGCTTGATCCGGGCGACCTCGGCCGCGAGTCTCTGCCGCTCTGCAACCAGATCGATGATCTTCTCGTCGATCTCCCGGATGTTGTTCCTGACGGCGTCAAGGGACATACTACAAGATTGACCGCGACCGGGGAATAAATCTGACGGCCCGATCGGCTCCCGCGGGAAGCGAAGAATATTATCGTGCCGGGACAAACCTGGTACCGGATGCTGGAACGAATACCGCTGCGCGAACGCCGGGACCTCCTGATCGCGTGGCTCGCCATATCGGTCGCCTTCACCCTGATCTACATCCGGGGCGGTGTGAACCTCAATACCTTCCTCCTCCTCTTCGTGATGTCCCTCGTCACGGTGGGGGTTGCGTTCGTCCTGCACGAGCTCGCGCACAAGTTTACCGCCATGCGCTACGGCTACTGGGCGGAGTTTCAGAAGGACAACCAGATGCTCCTCGTCGCCGTGGTGATGGCGGCGCTTGTGGGGGTCGTCTTTGCGGCGCCGGGGGCGACCTACGTCTACGGGAACGCGACAAGAACCGAGAACGGGCGGATATCGGCGGCAGGGCCGATCACGAACCTCGTCCTCTGCATACCCTTCGCGGCTCTCGTGCTTCTCACCGGCGGCGCCGGGCTCCTCGGCCTCGTGGGCATCGTCGGGCTCCGGATCAACGCCATGATAGCCACCTTCAACATGCTCCCGATCAGCGTGCTCGACGGGCGCAAAGTCCTCGACTGGAACCCGGCTATCTTTGCCGTCCTGATCGTCGCCTCCGTCGGGCTCCTCTTCTGGTCCCTCCTCCTCTGAGGGATCAACCCTGCTTTTTTCGGGCCTTCTTCAGCGAAAACCGGAACGCCGCACCACATTCCGGCCGGCCCGGCACCCGGTCGCCGACCCGGACCCGGCCGCCGTAGCGCTCGACGAGCATCCGGGTGATATAGAGGCCGAGGCCCTGGCCGCTCTTCCGGTGCCTGTTCCGCCCGAACCGCATGAACACGGCCTCTTTCATCTCGTCGGGAACTCCCGGCCCGGTATCCTCGACCGAGACCAGCACCTCGCCGTCGCGCTCCTCCACCCGGATCGTGATCTCGACCGCCGGACCCCCGAACTTGATGGCGTTCCCGATCAGGTTCGTGAAGACCTCGGAGAGGAGCGCGTCGGCCGTGACCGTGAGTTCCGTGCCACCATACGTGAACCGGATCTCCGGGAACATCCCGATCTCCTCCCGGATCACTCCATCGAGGTCGACCGGCCCGAGCACTGCCGACTCCTTGTGAATCCGGCGGATCGTCGAGACGTTTCTCAGGATCTCGATGCTCTTCCTGATGCTCGCCTGGAGTTTCCGGGCATACTCCTTCGCTTCCCCTTCGAGTGTCTCGACGAGAAGGTCGGTGTAGAGCCCCGAGACATTCTCGGCGTTCCTGATATCGTGGCTGAGGATGTCGAGGTAGAGGTTTGCCTCACGCTCGGCCATCTCGAGTTGCCGGATCAGCATGGTGCGCTCGACGGAGGTGCCGATCTCCCTTCCTATGGCTGTGAGGAGGGAACGGTCGGCTTCGGTGAGCCGGCTGCCGCCCCCCGTCACAACGTTCAGGGCCCCGAGGATCCTGCCATGCGCTATAATCGGGATGCTGGCGTAAGGGTGCGGTGTCCCCTCGCTCTCCCCCGGGTAGCGGAGGTCCGGATGGTCGTCGTAGAACCGGGACTCTCCCGCAACCAGCACATCCGCATAGGGCGGAACGGTGATGTCCGGGATGCATGGCAGCGCGGGGAAGTCATCCGGCAGCCCGTATGTACAGACGAGCCTCGCCCTCCGCCTTCCGGGCTCGACCAGGTAGATCCCGCCGCCCGCAAGTTCGAGGAGAGCGAGGGTCGCCGCAAGCACGCTCTCCAGCATCTCGTCGATATCCATCGCGGATGTCGATACCCCGATGATCTGGTTTAAGATCGAGAGTGCCCGGTTATGGGCCTGGACCTCCACTTCGGCCCGTTTCAGGTCGGTGATATCGATGAGCGAAGCCGCCCGGCCGATAGGGATCCCGGCATCGTCCGTGACCAGGTTTCCCGAGAAGATGGTACAGAACGTCGAGCCGTCCCGTCTTTTCCCGATCCGCTCGCCCGTATACCTGCCGGAACCGGTGACGATCTGGCCGTCCTCCCAGAACTCCCTGACCGATCTCCCGATCACCTCGGAGAGGGAGTCGTAGCCCCAGAGAGAGAGGAACGCCTGGTTGACGTAGATGTGCCGTCCCTCGAGATCCGCGATCGAGAACGCGCTCGGCGAGGATGCTATCGCCATATCCTTGATCCGGAGTTCCCGTTCGGCCTCCTTTCGCCGGGTGATATCGATCCCCGACCCCATTATGTAGAGCGGCTTTCCCGCCTCGTCGGTGACGGAGGAGAGGGCGAGCTGCATGGGGAAGGTCGACCCATCCTGCCGCCGGCCTTTCACTTCTCCCACCCAGGTGCCGTCCCGGTGAAACGCCTCTACGACCCGCTCTGCCTCTTCCGGGTCGGCCCAGAGCACCGTGGCGGGCTGTCCGAGGATCTCGTCTTCCCGCTCCCACCCGTGCATGGCAAGGAAGGCACGGTTGACGTAGATGATCCTCCCGTCGGGATCGGTGAGAGAGATGGCGTCGAGTGACGACGCTATCGCCATATCCTTTATCCGGAGTTCCTGTTCGGCCCGCTTCTGCGC
>DALN01000100.1:0-382 GCA_002499455.1 Methanoculleus sp. UBA77
GTTCCCGTATTCCCGGATGTAGGAGCGGAGGAACTCGATCGTGACCGGGTCGGAGGGGTAGCCGCTCCCGATCGGTCCGTACTGCTCCCCTAGTTCCCGTATCGCCCGGTCGCGGGTGACCTTCGCGATGATGCTTGCCGCGCCGACGATCTTGTGGCGGGCGTCGGCGCGGTGTTCGGCAACGATCTCACAGGGAAAGTCGAGGTGCCCTGCAACCGTCCGGCCGTAGCGCTCCGCGTTCACGTCGCAGGCATCAAGGTAGGCCGCGTCCGGGCGGAGCCCCGCGAGGGCCTCGGCGTGAAGTTCGGCCACGCACTCGTTCATGCTCATCCGGGTCCGTGCGTCGTCGATCCCGGCTGCGTCGATGGTGACGATGGCTATC
>DALN01000100.1:445-1527 GCA_002499455.1 Methanoculleus sp. UBA77
CCGAGGACCGAACCCTTCCCCGCTTCATCCACCCCGCAGATCACACCAGGTGGTTTTATTCGCAAGGTATTTCAATGCCGACGATTGAATCCAGATGGATGTACACCATCATCGTCGGCCTTGGCGGAATCGGCCGTAACCTGACTGCGATCGCCGTGAACGCCGGCGACTCCGTGGTGGTGATCGACCAGGACGAGGAGCGTGCGAGCGATATCCTGGAGCACTACGACGTCCTCGCCATCACCGGGAACGCGACCGATAAATCGGTTCTCGAGGACGCCGGGATCGACCGGGCCGACGCCCTGGTCGCCACCACGAGCGACGACGCCGTGAATCTGATGACCTGCTGGCTCGCAAAGCGCTACGATGTCGGCAACGTCGTCTCGATCGTCAACCAGAAGGAGCACTCGGACCTCTTCAACGAGGTCGGTGTCCGGATCAGCGAGAACCCCGACGAACTGGTGGCGACCCGTCTCTATTACTGGGCGAAGAGCCCGAACCTCCAGCAGGTTGCCTCGATCCCCGGCGGCACCATATTCGAGATCGTCGCCGAGGACGGAGCACCCATCATCGACCACGAGATCCGCGACCTTGAGGTGCGGGACTTCGTCTTCATCGCCATCCGCCGTGCAGGCGGTGACCTCATTATTCCCAGCGGCACCGTCCGCATCCGGCCCGGCGACGTCATCACGGTCTTCACAAAAAAAGAGGCGGAGACGGAGACCTTAAAGACGCTCAACCGGCAGTTGATACGTTCAGGCTAACGTATCCCTGAGCGCCTTGAGCTCAAGGAGCATCTTCGGGTTCCGCTTGATCAATTCCTTGATGAGTGCCGCGACCGAGAACTCGCTGAAGCTGATGCTTGCGATCGAGTCCGCAAGGGTGTTGAGTTTCGTATCGTCGAGGGTGATGAAGTACTCCTTGACCTTATAGTTCCGCTCGATGGTCACACCCATCTTCGATGCCCGCCACTCCGTGTCGTAGGGCATCAGGGCCTCCTTTGAGCAGTTGCCGGCCTCGATGCACTTCAACGCCACCTGGGCGGCGAGCCTTCCGGTATACATGGCGTTGCCGATCCCGCC
>DALN01000100.1:1581-2563 GCA_002499455.1 Methanoculleus sp. UBA77
TCGATCGTCTTCCCGTTCGGGAAGTTCTGTGCGACGAACCTGTCCAGGTAGTCCTTTGCCCGGCTTCCGTCGCGGCTTTTGCGGCCTGTGATACCGATCCCGACGTTCGCCGTCCGGTCGCCCTTCGGGAAGACCCAGAGATAGCCCTCGGGGGCGATCTCGTTACCCAGGTAGAAGTCCGTCGAGCCCGGGTTGATCTCGATGTCCGTCATCACGTACTGGGCGCAGCTCATCATCTCCCGGAGAGGGACGGTGGTGTCGAGCCCGGCCCGGCGGGCGAACTGGGCCTCCGTGCCGTCGGCGGCGATGACCACCTCGGCCCGGATATCGGCCGGATTCCCGGACGAGAGTACCTTCGCGCCCCGGACCGCCCCGTTCTCCATGATCGGCGCGGTCGCCCTGGTCTTGACGATCACGTCCGCCCCGGCCTCGGCCGCCTGCCAGACGAGTTCCCGGTCAAAAACCTTCCGGTCGAGGACGTAACCGACCTCGTTGCCGGCCCGGGCCTGGTCGAGCTTGATGGCGGTGCCGTTCGGGGCGATGATCCGGGCACTCTCGATATCGGCGGATATCCAGCGGGGGTCGGGCCTGATGAACTCTTTCAAGAGTTCTTTGCCGATCCCCTCCGCACACCGGACCGGCGTGCCGATGGCGGGGCGCTTCTCGATGAGGCAGACCGAGTTCCCTGCTTCGGCTGCCGTCTTTGCCGCAAGGGCGCCGGCGGGACCGCCCCCGATGACGAGGATATCGTAGTTAGTCTTCATGGACGACCTCCAGTGCCCCGAGCGGGCACGCCCGTGCGCAGATGCCGCAGGCGATGCACTCCCGCTCAAGGCTGAGGTAGGCGTCGATCAGCTCGAGCGCGTCCTCGGGGCAGACTGCGACGCAGGTGCCGCAGTATCCGCACTTGTCTCGGTTTATCCTGAGCATTGTACTCATGTTGTTGTTGTCATCGCAAAAACCTTTATGTTCCCGTTCTCCG
>DALN01000100.1:2610-3298 GCA_002499455.1 Methanoculleus sp. UBA77
GCGGAGCGGCTTACTGGACTATTTAATAGGAGTTAGCACAAATTTATCTGGGAAATGGGGATGCCATGGGACTGAAGGGTGGACCTACGCAGGACGAGGTCATGGCCGTATCGCTCGCGAAACTCGGCATCCGCCCGGGCGACCGGGTGGCTGATGTCGGGTGCGGGACCGGGAAGGTCGCCGTCGCCGCTGCACGGACAGCAGAACGGGTCTACGCGATCGACCGGCGGCCGGAGGCGGTCGCCTGCGCCCGCGAGGCGGCTGCCGCCGCCGGCGCCGAAAACATCGAGTTCTTCGAGGGCGACGCAGTGGACGTCCTCCGCGACATCGGCCCGCTCGACGCCGCCTTCGTCGGGGGGTCCCGTCGCCTGCCGGAGGTCCTCGACCTCCTCGCCGGGAAGGTGCAGGGGAGGATCGTCGTGAACGCAGTGATGGTCGGGACCGTTCAATCGGCGATAGAGAGCATGCAACGCCTCGGCATCTTCGTCGAGGCCGTCCATCTCCAGGTCTCCCGGTCTGCCGGCATCGCCGGCGGGGTGATGTTCAAGCCCATCAACCCTGTCTACATCATCGTCGGAGGTGCCGGATGCTCGTAGGAGTGGGGCTCGGTCCCGGCGACCCGGAACTCCTGACGCTCAGGGCGGTCAGGCTTCTTGCCGAGGCAACGGCGGTCTTCGTCCCCGGAAAC
>DALN01000050.1 GCA_002499455.1 Methanoculleus sp. UBA77
ACGTACCGCACTGGTAGCTCAAAACGGAGGGATGTAACGGGTTCTCCAAGATATACGGAGATTCCCCGTGCTTACCCTGCAGGGGGCTCCAGTATGACAGGACGATACCAAAATATTCAAATAATATGCTGCTGAAAGCGGGCGCGCTCCCGGCTCAGGGCTGTACAGAAATATATATGATTGCCGCCCCACATATTCATCTGTAGTTTCGGGTGATACGCACACTCTTTTCCGTGGCGGAGGTCACTTCGGGCATGTGACGGGTTCACAGACAGGGAGCATCATACTATGCGAGTGCTGGCGATCGGGTTGGGTGGTGCCGGATCACGGGTGGTGGATAATCTCTACGACCACGACCGGCGGAGCAAAGTCTGCTGCATGAGTACAGTAGCGATCGATATCGACCCGAACTCCCTGGTACAATTGCGCTCCCTTCCGGACCCCGCGAGAATCTTCTTTCCCCGGATAGACCCGACAGATTCCGGCGATATAACGAACGTGATCGATATCGAAGAAGTGATGACCCGGATCCAGCGGATGGACACCCTGGAGATAGACGCCATCCTCCTCTGTTGCGGACTCGGCGGTAATGTCATCGATATCGCGCCGCCCATCATCGAAGAACTCCGGAAATCCTATGTAGAGCCGATATTCGCCCTCGCCATCCTCCCGTGCTTAAACGAAGGAAAACGGGTCTCTGCCAAGGCCGCCGACGATCTCGATATGCTCAACGCGCTCGTCGACGCCGTCATCATCTTCGACAACGAGACCTGGTCGCGGAAGATCCAGGCGGCCGCGGCTGCAGAAGAGAAGGAGAGTCCAGGCATCCTGGACCAGCTGCGCGGGAACTCCCGGACGCTCAACCCGAGAACCCAGTACAATCTGCTCAACGAGCGAATAGCCCGTCAGATAGGTCTCCTGCTCAGGGCAGGAGAGTTCAACGAGTCCGGGCTCGATGTCGCCGAGGTCGTCCTGGACGCAGGAGAAGTTCTCAACACCCTGAAAGGAAACAACTTTGTTGCCGTCGGTTACGCTGCCGAACGGCTGCCTGTCGGGTGGCTGGACTTCCTCTATCGGAGGCGGTCGTTGAAGTACTTCATCGAGGGATCGCAGGAGAAGGCCGCCCGGATCGTCTCGCTCGCCAAGAAAGCAGTCTACGAGGATATATCGGTTCCCTGCGATCTCACGAGCGCCGACAAAGCCCTGGTGCTGATTGCGGGACCTTCGGCCGAACTCTCGATGAAGGGGTTCCAGACGGTCAGGAAATGGATCGACCGCAACATCGCCGGCCTTGAGATGCGGTCGGGCGATTACCCGGTGAAGAACACCTCGTATGTCGGGATCATCATCGTGCTGTCAGGACTCTCGAATATCCCCCGCATCGAGGAGATCCGTGAGATCCGGGACGAGTACCGGCTTGAATGCGAGGAAGAGGCGTTGAGGGCCGACGAAGAAGAGCGGTTGCGCGCGGAGGAAGAGGAACAGGCAGCAGAAGCCTGGGCGCCGGAAGAGGATGACCCGGACTTTGCCTCCCCCCTTGAATCAGCATTTCTTGAGGAGAGTGACGTTATGGCAGGACCCATGACCGCAGAGAGAGACGAGATGATCATGCTGCCGGGAAGCGGCCAGGACACGCGGAAGAAGAAGGACGATACCATCGATATGCTCCCGAGAGCCGGGAAGAAGCAGGACGACGGCGCTGTTATTCTCCCCCCGAAACAGGGCGGGAGGGAGATCGATCTCACCGGGTCCGCCTCGGTCACCTCGTCCGTGCCCGCACCGAAGAACTCTTCCTTCAACCCGAAAGGGATCAGCATCGAGAAGACCGCCCCAAAAGACGACACAATAGTCTACTCCGCATCCGTACGCCCGGTGCAGCAACCAAAGGAAGGCGCGTTCACCGGGGATCAGGTCACATTCGATCGCGGGATGCAACGCCCAAAAGATGGAGCGCTCGCCGGGAATCGGATCGCACTCGATCGCGGCACGCAACGCCCGAAGGATGGCGTCTTCGACGAGCCCGGTCCGCGCATGCGCAGGACGGCCTCCGCGCCCAGGGAGGCGCAGCTGGACCAGACCGGCCGCGGATTCGGCCATGCCGGCCCCCGCCCGAAGGAGGTTGATCCCTCGCGCGGGAAGCTTCAGGTGATCGACGCCGGAAAGGTCTTAAAGAACCCGAAAAGCGGGGGGAAGAAACCGGATGATGATCCCGACGAGAGCGGGATCACCTGGATCCGATAGTCTCCGTTAGTCTTTCGAACGGTATGGTTCCAGCGCCGATCTCGGTCCGTATAGAGTAGCCCTTCTCAATGGCGTTCCCGATCATGTTCATACCACTGAACGCGACGATTGAGAGCCGGTAAGGGTGCCGCGGGAGGTTGAACTCCCCGATGCCGCCTCCGGCAGGGAAGGTGAACCCGCATTCTTCCATCAGGCCGATAGCCACCTCCACGCGGTACCGGGCGACCGCAGGTACCGCCCGGACGTTCGCAAGCCCTACGCCGGCCCGGGTCGTTACCAGCCGCCTGATCGAGGTGAGGCCGGCGGAAATAAAGAGGTTGAGGGGGTCGACCGACGTCCCACGGTAACCGATGAGATCGAGAAATCCGGCAGAGCCGTTCTCATCAACGGCAATCCTGCCGGCATACTCGAGCCTCGTCGGGATGCCCATCTTCTGGAGCACGCCGTCCAGGGTAACGCTGCAGGCCGTCATGATACCTACGTGGCCTTCGGGTATGCGGGGATCGGAGTCGACGATCCGGTAGGTGTTCAGGAACCCGTAGCCCGCTTTTGCGACCTCGTCGAAGGCCGCCATGGCGCCCTTGAGATCTTCTTCGCGCACAAACGAGAGGTTATAGACGATACTCCCCGTGCCTGCTGCCGGGTCGAAGGTGCTCTGGAACGCGAGTTGCTCGAGCCGGGATATGATGAAGCCCAGCCGCTCGTCGACCAGTGCCCGTTCGCTCTCAGTGATGCCTGCCTCGGTGAGGATCCGGCCCCGGTTTCCAATCTTCTCCGTAAACCCCATCTCGTCGAGGTACTGGAGGTAATACTGGACAGCGCGGTCGCTCAGGACGAAACCCCGCTCGGCCATCTTCTCGCTCAGCCTCTTCGCACCCAGAGGCTCATGCGTCTCCGCGAGGATCCGGAGGATCTCAAGATATTTCCGTTCCGATCGTATCGAGGGGGTCATCGTGAACGCACCGCACCAAGGCTATCCTGGTATCTGCCCTCGTAGAGTCGCCCGCCATTGAGCACTTCCTGCAGGATCATCTGGACGACCCGGTCCCCGGCTGCAAGATGGATCTCCTCCGAACCAGCGTTGGTCAGGCAGAGCGTCAGTTGACCCCGAAATCCCGGGTCCACGAATCCACCGCCGAGGAGGAGACCGCGACGGGCGAGCGAGGAGCGGCATCGGAGGGTTGCCGCGAGATCTCCAGGGAGTTCCACCCGCTCTATCGAGGGGACGAGGGTGCATATGCCGCGCGGAAGTGTCGTCTCCTCGGCCACCCGGAGATCATAGGACGCGGGCTGCTGGGATGTGCTGTTATATGGCTCGATGACGAGATCGCCATCCTGAAGCCGGCGAGCGATTTCGCTGGACGAAAGGATCATCGTATAGAGTAAGGGCATAAAAACGCTTAATAACTTATGATAGAAATGCATGAAGGGACCCATGGGGTAGAGGACATCCTTTTGGGCTTCGAACCCAAGGACGCGGGTTCAATTCCCGCTGGGTCCGTCACTATCGTTCATGCAGGTGCCCCCTGCATCTATCCTGAAAAAAGGTCATGAGATTTTTATAAACACGAGCGGCCTGTCCACCCCGATCTCAAGGACCTCCTCCGCCGGGGGAGCGTCAGGTGCAGTGGCGCGCACCCTGAGAGCGAGGGAATAGCAGCCTCCGGGGAAATTCCCGGTATCAAGGGTGACGGACCGGTCAAGCAGCCCCCTGCCGTCACTCATCCCGCCGAACGGCACCCAGGCGTACCCGTCGAGGGAGTACTCGACTGTCTCGGTTGCGGTCAGTGTACCGTCGTACAGCCGGTCCCACGCAACGGTGACGGAGCCGGACGCGTTCGCCGGCGGCACGGGGTCAGTGCACCGCAGGTTACGTATCTCAAGGACGCCGGTAGCATCACCCGTCCCGTTCGGGATGACGGATCCGATGTAGAGCGGCGGTACCGGGACACTCTCTGTGTTGTTATTGAACGAGACCCTTGAGGTATCGCCGAAGATCCGGATGTTTCCGTCCGTCTTCGCCCTGAGCCGGAACGTCGCCTCCCAGACCTGTCCAAGTTCGATGGTGCCGACATCGAAGCGGAGCGCGTGATTCGCCGTCCAGTTCGCCGAATCGTCCCGGGTAGACGCAGGGATGATCGTGGCCGTGCGGTTGTAACTCTGGATCAGCGTGGACACCCCTTCTTCATGGATGTAGTCAAAGGCGTCGCTACCCGAATAGGTCATGTTGTTGACCGATACTTCCCCGAAATCGAGATTTACTACCGTATCGACCCCGGCGTGCCGTTTGAGGTCTTCAACGATCTCGCCGAGAGCGCTGTTCAGCTGGATATAGTCGTCGGCCATGAAGTACTTCCCGCCCGTCTGCTCCGCGAGCCTTCGTGGGACATTCTCCTGCGCCTGGGAGTTCCCCCAGGCATAGTAGACCGGATAGATGATGATGCCGTTCTGCCGGGCCCACTCAGCCATATTCTCACTTCCGCAGTCTCCGAAAGCGTAATAGTCCTTTGTGCCTGCTGCAATAGTGTTTGAATCCGGTGCGACCGCCAGGGGTTTCCCTTCCGCAAAGGGATCACCGAAGTAGCGGTACTCGTTCTGCATCAGGACGACGATTGCCTTCACCGTATCGCGACGGTCGGAGGGATGCCCGGCGAGCTCCCAGATCGATGTGTGCAGCCCTGCGCGCAACGGGGCGCTTGCCTGGCCGGAACCTTCCTTCTTGAGCGGCACCTGCCGGAAGAGCGACTCGTTCACGTCGGCCCCCCCGTATGCAGAGTAGCTGATCCCCGACAGCGGGTCGCCGAGGCCCACCCAGACTTCGGCAAAGTTCTCGTAGCGGATATTGCCGTTCCCCGGATAGTGTCCGGCAATGTAACTCGCCGTATCCGTGTTGTCCGTATCGGCTCCAACGTTCTGGATCCAATTGAAGTTCTTGTGATCCTGTTCAAGCCGGACCAGATCGGCCCATCCGTCGGCGAACGGAGATCCTTCGCCGTTCGTAATATCTCCAAACGTCACCAGGCCAACCCGGTTCGCCCTACCAAGGCTGTTGATGTTCCCGGTGAAGTTTGCAACCGCCTCCCGCGCATACTCCATACGATCGACCCTGTCTTTCTTGCCGCCATCATTCAGGAGCATATCCTCACCGCGATCCAGGCAGAAGACGACATCTACCGGCAGCAGCTGCTGCAGTTCCCAGCCGTCGCCGGTGAGGCGGAGGGTGACGTCGACGGTCTCATTAACCTGCACCGTCTCCGGCGAATACCATGCCTCTACGTTGACGTAGGGGTAGTTCTTCCACTCCAGCCCGACATCCTGACTCACGCCGCCCCAGTGTGCGAAGACGTCGCAGGAGCCGGTTGCCATGGATACATGCCCGGATTCGCCCGACACAGCAAACGATCCCGGCCTGAACCGTACGGTCGCAAAACCTTCGGCATCCGTCAGGGCGGTGACGGAGGCGCTACGGTTCGTGTCGGTCGTCGCGTTGATGAGCACCGGAGGGGCCGTCTGCGTACAGTTGCCATACAGGATATTGCGGATCTCGAATGTGACCAGTTCTCCCGCAGCCGGCCGCCCCTTCTGGTCGACAACCTTCGCCCGGACCAAGGCACCGGCATTCGTGGACGGAACATCGGCGCTCGGCATCGACTGGGGGCTTGCGGAGAGGTGCATCCCCACTGGACGCGGGTCGTAGAAGAGGAGAGGCGTCGCAGCGGTCACGCTCTCATTGTCGACTGCGGTTGCCAGAATCGTGACTTCCCTCTCCACGTCTGAAGGACCGAACTCGATGGTAGCCCGGCCAGTGGAACTGGTCGTGACGATTCGACCTTCTTCGGGGACTCCTGTATCGAGCCGGATCTCCTGGTTCCCACAGGGATTGCCATATCTATCGGAGAGCATGTACGAGACCATGAAGGTCCCGGAACCGTCGGCCGGCACGTAGGGAACCGGCCAGGCGGACGGCGAGACCAAGACCTCAACCGTATAGGGTTCCCCATTGGCCGTACCATAGATCGTAACGTAGCGGGCGGGGACCGCTGTGGGCGGGCTGATCCTGACGATGTTCTCCCCCCAATACGAGCCTGCCGAGTACCTATCCGTCCGCAGGGTAACGGTTACGTTGCCTGTGGCATCCAGAGGCCGAATGAGTTCCGTGACTTCCTCCGCCCCATCAAGGAAACGTGCATCATCCGATACCGACCCCAGAGAGAAACCGACCGTCTCTGTATCTCTTCGGTCATCCACCGGGTTGCCGTGCCGGTCGGTCACGCCCACGGTGATGGTGGTGGTGGTACCGACGGTTACCCGGGGTTCGTACGCAAGATGCGATATCCTGTACGGCAGGTCGTGGTCGATGAGCTGGTGGAGGGTCCCCTCCACCCCTTCCGCCCGGGCGGTGATCACGGCGATACCGCTCGTCGTGTTGGCGACGAACCTGGCAGTGGCCGTACCGGAGGCGTCGGTGATGGCAGTCGCGGGCGTGAGGCGGCCGAAGACGGGGTCGACCGAGAGCGCCACCGTGCGGTTCGCAACCGGCATCCCACTCCCGTCGAGCACCTGCACGGTTATTTCGGCGGAATCGGCCCCGTTTGCCACCAGCCAGTCGGTGTCACTGGAGAGGGTGATCTGCCCGGAACCAGCCGCACCCACCGCAGGGACGATCAGGCCGAGCAGGATCGTGAGGATGAATACTTTCGGAAAATTCATGCTGAGATCAGGCAGCCATGATAGCCCATACTATATATAAGATTTCGCATCTGGCCGGGAAACCGGAGATTAAACCGTTACCCCTAATTTTACGAACAAGCCACAGATACCTCGATATTTGAGGGACAATTTCCCCATTTCCCGAAAGAGGTAAGGAGCCGTTCGGAGCAACCGATATATAGAGATATGGGTCAAAGATTTTGCACATAAAAAAACCAAATAGAGCCGCAGTTACCCCGTGACATGAGCCAGACAGGCGATAAGAGCAACAACAGCATCAGAGAGATTCCAGCATGCCATAGCTGCTATATACGAGGACGTGCAGGTAATCCGGGCGGGTGTCCGGACCGGGGCACCCGCCCGTCCCCTGCCGGTCACCGGATCCTGATGTAATCCCTCTGCGGGTTCCCTACCTGAATACCCCCCCAGATACACGATGCGTCCGGCGCATCCGGCGCCGTGGCATAGACACGGACCATGTATTCGCCCGCCGGGAGATCCCCGACGTCAAGAGAGGAGGCACCCCCCGTCGTGGCGCTGTGTGCGTTCAGGGTGTCGAACCGCACCCAGGAGAGGCCGCCATCGTTCGAGTACTCGACGGCCCCGGTTACGAACCCTGAACCTGTGTATGCGAGATCCCAGGCAACGGTGAGGAGGTCCTGCACCGGCTCCGTACAGGTGTAGCGCGGGTTTGCTATCGTGAGCGTCGCGGATCCGAGACCGGTGTTGGCGAGGTCCGGCACGGCCGTGATGAAGGTGTCGGGGAGGTTGAGGCTCATCCCATCGTTGAACATGATTGCCGAGTCCGGCCCGAAGACGTCGATGTTGCCGTCGGCGAGCACGCGAAGGCGGAACGTCGCCTCCCAGATCTGGTCGAGGTGTATCGTCCCGATATCGAAGTTGAGGCTCCGGTCGTCGTTCCAGTCGTCGGTCTGGTTGAGAGTCGTCAGGGGGATGAGTTCATAATGCCCCGTCTCGTTGTCAACCCAGCTCTCGACGGTTGTCGATACCCCGTCCTCGTAGATATAGTCGAACACCTCGGTCCCGGACGTGAGGTTTCCGTTCACTTCGACGTTCTCGAAGACTACGTTCAGTTCGGTGTCGACGCCGGCCTCGGTCTTGAGAGCGCCCGCGATCTCGGTATAGATCCGGGCAAGGTCATCGCCGGTGGCGGCGTGATAGTGCCTGCCGCCGGTTGCCCCGGCAAGAGTATCCATCGTCTTCCAGGTGGAACTGCCATTGGTGATGTCGCCCGAGAACGATATCATGTACAGGCGAATATCGTTGTTTGCCGCGAAGACGGACATGTTCTGCGCCGTGTGCAGGCCGCCGCCCCAACCTGTCGACCCCCCGAGGTCCGGGAAGAGCGTATACCTGTCCGTCGAAGTCTGGCCCCACTTATAGGAATCGGATCCTGTACCCCGGGCAAGCGGGTCGCCGTAGTAGTTGTACTCACCATCGGACATCAGGATCACGGCATGCACGGCATCGAGGTTCGGACTTTTATTGGCAGCGATCTCCTGGATGGCGACATACAACGCTTTTCGCGTACCGGTATACAGGACAGGTCTGAGCCCGTCAATAGCGCGGTTCACTTTCGAGTAATCGTCATCCAACGGCAGACTGCAGAAGGCGTCAGTGCTATAGGGAACCAGACCGATCCGATCCTGAGCAGGATTCATCTTCGATACAAAGATCTTTGCCGCGTTCTTTGCCTCCTCTATCCTCTTCGGGCTTCCCCGGCCCCCATCCTGGTTATCCATGCTCAACGATTGGTCGATCACCAGCACCACGTCGATCGGGTCGGGCTGAAGCGCCCAGCCGTCGCCCCGGAGACGGACGGTGATGTCGACCGTATCGTTCACCGCAACCGTCCCGGGAGCGGCCTCCGTCTCCACGGAGAGGTAGGGGTAGTTCTCCCAGGTCAGGGGGATCGTCCGGGTGACGCCGTTCCACGTCGCGGCGACCTCGCACTCGCCGCGGGCCGTGGCGCTCCAATACAGATCATCCCGGTTGGTCGTGAACGCGCCCGGATAGAACCGGACAGCAGCGTAGCCGTTATCGTCGGTCTCTGCAGCGGATGCAGAGAGAGAAGGATCTTCCACCTGCACGAAATCACCGGTAGTGGGATTCCGGATCGAGAAGTTCACGCTCTCCCCCCGGACGGGGTTCCCCTTCTCGTCGATGACCTTGGCGCGGACAGTCGATACTGCCGAGGGGTTAACGTCCCGGCTCGGCATGGACTGCGGGCTTGCAGAGAGAAGCATGTCCACCGGCCCGGTGTGGATGAACTCGACGACCCGCGATGCCGTCACGCTCGTGTTGTCCACGGCCGTCGCGGTGATGGTGATCCTTCCGGTAGTATCCTTCGGGCCGTAGATGAGGCCAGCAACGCCCGAACCGTTCGTGGTCAGGACCAGGCTCTCACCGAGGGATGTGCCGACCTGAAGGTCACGGCCGGCGGCAGGGTTGCCCCAGGCGTCGGAGAGCCTGCAGGTCAGGGTGAAGGTGCTCGCCCCATCGGCGGGGCGGTAGGGGACGGGGTCGGCATCCGGGCTGACCGTGAGATCGATCCCGGCAGGAAGCGCGGTCGGCAGTCCACGGACGGAGATATAGCGGTCGAAGCCGCCGGGGAGAACGGTCATCCTGACGATATTCTCCCCGGCAGTCCGGTCGGTCCTGAGCTCTGCACTGACGAAGCCCGTCGCATTGATTGTCCTCTCCAGTTCAGCCACCTCTGTACCCCCGTCGTCGATGAAGGCAGCGTCGTCACCGACCGAGCCCAGGCTGAACCGTACCGTCTCGGCGACCCTCCGGGCGTCTGCCGGGTTGCCGTGCCGATCAGCCACGCCCACAGTGATGGTGGTGGTTGTGCCGACGGTCACCTCAGGCTCGTAGTGGAGATACGCAACGCGGTCCGGGAGATCGTGATCGATAGGCTGGTCAAGGGTCACTTCCACCCCACCTGCCCGGGCCGTGATCACGGCAACGCCGCTCGTCCTGTTGGCGGTGAACCTGGCAGTGGCCGTACCGGAAGCATCGGTGACGACGGTCGCGGGCGTGAGGCGGCCGAAGACGGGGTCGACCGAGAGCGCCACCGTGCGGTTCGCAACCGGTATCCCGCTCCCGTCAAGCACCTGCACGGTTATTCCGGCGGAACTGGTCCCGTTCGCCACCAGCCAGCCGGTGTCGCTGGAGAGGGTGATCGGTCCCGGACCAGCCGCACCCACCGCAGGAATGATCAGGCCGAGCAGGATCATGAGAATGAATACTTTTGGGAAAGTCATGCTGAGATCAGGCAGCCATGATCCCATGTCATATATATAGTTGTTTCCAGATCCCGGCGAACTGCAACGAGCAACATAAAACGTTGGATATCGTCAAAATCGTAGAACTAAGGCACATAATCCATCAGTTTATCGAGACGTGACATTGGGAATATAACGCCCTGCCACATAACATTAATATATAGATCCCCGGCCATATTGTTGCACATCAGCCACAAGAAAAATAACAATAATATCCCCGCAATTCAGTTAAATAAAGGGTAAAATTTCAGTTTACCATACAATACTTCAATAGATAGAAATCCAATCACTCACGGGGTATAAATCTAAGTTCATGCACGTACCCGGGGCGACTCACGGCGCCGCAGGCTGCTATAAAAAGAGGTTGAGGCGGTCGTCCGTCAGGGATCACTGAAGCCTGATGTAGTCCTTCTGCCGATCGCCGACCTGAATGGGTCCGCAGATCTGCCAGGCATCCGGTGCATCCGGTGCCGTGGCATAGACACGGACGTTGTAATCGCCCGGCGGGAGGCCCCGGACATCAAGGGAGGTCTCCACCAGCCTTGCGCCGGGTGGGGAGTGCAGGGTGGCAAGCCGGACCCACGTATATCCGTTGTCTCCGGAGCAGGAAATCTCCTGCGCGGCCTCAAATGTCCCGGTATAGTTCAGGTTCCAGGTAAGGAAGATGAACTCGGTGGCCGGGCCTGTGCAGTTGAGATCCGAGACGCTGAGTGCCCGGGAGTCCAGGGTGGTGTTCTCCTCGCCGAAGGCCGTGACATAGACACGGGGGAGCGAGACGTGGTCGTGGTCGTTGAACGTGATGGTCGCCCCGTCTCCAAAGAGGCTGATTGTGCCCTCGGCAAGGACCTTGAGCCTGAAAGTTGCCTCCCATGTCTCGTTGAGGTGAATGGTGCCGATATCGAAGTGCAGGGTCTGGTTCTCGTCCCACGCAGCGGTATCATCCCGGGTGTACGCAGGGATGATCTCGGTCGTGCTGTTGTAACTCCGGATCAGCGTAGAGACGTCCATTGCGTGGACGTAGTCGAAGACCTGGTCGCCGGCTACCGGGGTGCTGTCCACCTCCACGTTCTCAAAGGTGACGTCCATGGTGGTATTGACGCCGGCCTCGGTCTTGAGATCGTCGGCGATCTGCTCGTAGACTTTGATAAGATCCTCCTTTGTTGAGGCCTTGTAATACTTACCACCGGAACCCTCCGCGAGGATCCTCATGTTCTCATCCATGAAGGTCGAGTCGTCCGGAGAGTAAGTTATCGCATATATGCTTACATTGCAATTCCTGGCAAAGACCGACATATTCTGGTCTTCCCGGCTGAGATCGGTAAACTCATACCAGCCTTTGGTCTGCTGCCCGATGCTCTCCGGATCCTTGTTCTGGGCATTTCCATCGGCAAGCGGATCGCCATACCAGCTGTACTTTGAGTCTCCAAGGACGACGACCGCTTTGATGGCACCAGGCCTGCCGTCGTCCCGGAGCGTCTTGATAGACTCATACAGCCCTTTCCGGATCGGGTTTCCGCCGCTTGGAAGGAGAGCGGCAATGCCGGCCCTCACATCGGCGAACGCAGTATCGGTGAGGGGAACATCAAGCGTGGCGTGGTCAGTATAGTAACGCTCACCTGTGCCGTCCGGTCCGGGGTAGTGCATGGCTATGTAACCCGCATCATCAGAGGCGCTGTTATCGACACCGATCAGTTCGGTATTGGGTGGCCCCAGGGTGCACACGTGTTTATTGCTATCGATCCTGACAGTTTTGTTCGCTCCAAACGATATCAGGCCAACCCTGTCCCACCGGGGTATCATCTGGTCGATGAAGATCGGAGCGGCCTCCATGACCGTGACCATATGATCGGGGTAACCGCTGACCATCCTCGCGCCGCGGTCCATACAGAGGACCACATCGAGCGGGGTCGGTTTCAGCGCCCAGCCGTCACCCCGGAGGCGGATGGTCACGTCGACCGTATCGTTCACCGTGACTGTCTCCGGGGTGACACCCGTCTCGACGGAGAGGTAAGGGTAGTTCATCCACGTGAGAGTGACCGGGCGCTCGATCCCGTTCCAGGTCGCGACGGCTACACAGGTGCCGGTCGCTGCCGGGCTATAGCCGGGAGCCAGGAAATCAGTCGTGAACGTGCCCGGGATGAACTCTGCGGATGCGATACCGTACTCGTCGGTGGTCGCACTCGACGTGGAGAGTGACGGGGGCGCGGTCTGGTTGAACTCACCTACAACGATATCCCGTATCGAAAACGATACTGTCTCGCCCGCGACGGGGTTGCCGTTCAGGTCAACAACCTTTGCCCGGATGACGGCCGGGACGGAGCCGGGCACGTCACGGCTCGGCATCGTCTCGGGACAGGTGGAGAGGAGGAGGTTTTTCGGCTCATTGCTGACAAACACGAGGTCCTGCGAGCAGGTGACGGAAACGTTCTCGACGGCTGTTGCCGTGACAGTAACTCCGCCGATCGCCTCTCGCGGACCATAACTGACCAGCACCTGGCCGTAGCCGTTCGTCGGGAGCACAATCTCCTCTTCGCCGCTCACGTTTGTGGTTATCGAGAGTTCCTGCCCCCAGGTCGGGTTCCCGTACTCGTCGAGGAGCGTGTAGATCAGGACGAAACTGCTCACTCCATCGGCGATGGTGATGGGTGGATCGCCGCCGGGCCGGACGTCGACCATGATCGCGCAGGGCTCCCCGTTGCCCGCACCGGAGATCGTCAGGTAGCGTTCGGGCAGCGGAGCCGGCGGGCTGACCTTAACGATGTTCTCGCCTGGCAGCGTATCCACGCAGAGCGTCACGGTGGCGTTTCCGGCGGCATCCGCCGGCCTCGCAACCCGGTCTGTGCCGCCAACGAATGCCGCGCTTCCCGAGGGGGAACCTACTGAGAACTGCACGGTCTCGGCCGTGTTCCGACCGTCCACCACATTCCCGTAGCAATCCGCCATCCGGACGGTGATCTTCGTCGTCCCCCCGACCGTCACCACCGGATCGTACCAGACACCGGTGACCGCATCCGGGGCAGCGTGGTCGATCTGCTGGTCGACACTCCGGATCAGGGGTGCGACCAACTCCTCGTGTGAGACCGTTGCCGTGATCGTCGCGGTCCCGCTGGCGGTTGCAGGGGAGAATACCGCCGTCACCCTGCCGGCGCTGTTGGTCGTGATGATCGCAGGACTGATGCTCCCCGGCGCACCTTCCACCGCAAACGCAACGGCCGCTCCCGGTATAGGCGTACTGCCGTTGGTGACCAGGACGGTGATGGTCGCGGTATCACCGCTCCCGGCCGTCAGCCATTCGCTGCTCGTGTTGATCTCAACCCCGTCGGGTACCAGCGCACTGGCCGGGGCCATCAGGAGGAGGAGCCCGGCGATGACTATGTATACACACTTCCAGCGTCTCATGTGTCTTCGCAAGGGTCATTTGAGTCAACTTATATATAATAATATCCAATTAGTTAAATTGCAATTAGATATGATTTAATGATTTTATGCAAAATGGTGAACATATATGAACTTTTTTCGACATATATACACCTGATTGGAATGAACACATCGGATGAAGACAGCATCCGGCGAGGTTCGTTCCCCTATGGGAAAAATCGTTCCCATTATCCAGAGGATACTGCCATAAGACAATTAACCACAGGCAGTGAGAACCGGTATCCTCCGGCATCTCACCCTGCACGGCGAGCCCTCTTTTCGGCAGAGGTCAAGGCAGATTCAATCCAGCTCCGCCCTGGAGGAACCTTTTACAGACTGCAATCGTGGGTCCGGCCGCACGTCATGGCCGGGGCAAAGCCATGATGCGGCAGGTACGAAAAAGAGAGTTTATCCAATCTTGATGAACGCGCCCGATGCATTCCCGATATGAACCGGTGCGCTGATCGTATCCATCGCTTCAGGGGTATCAAGGGCCGAGGTGACCACCCGGATCAGGTAGTCCCCCGGCAGAAGGTCGGAGACATCAAGCAAGGTTGATTCCTCCTTCCAGGTGTTACCCCCCATCTCATCATGGGGGATGGTCTTCGTCAGAAAGACTGTCCACGAAAGCCCGCTGTCGTCCGAGTAGGCCAGCGCCTCATCGATGTCGCAGGTGCCGTTGTAGGTGATGTTCCAGACCAGAGGAATTGTATCGGAGAATGCCTCCTGCCCGGCAGGTGGGACCGGCTCGGTAAGTTCTACACTGATAGACCGCGACGTCATACCCCGGTTGGTCAGCCCTTCGATAGCCGTGATGAACGTGTCAGGCAGCTTCAGCGTATCTTCGCCGCCGTTGAACTTGATGGTCGAGTCCGAGCTGAAGATATTGATGTTCCCCGGCTCTGCCACGTTGAGGCGGAAGGTTGTCTCCCAGACCTGGTTGAGGTGGACGGTGCCGATGTTGAAGGGGAGGTGTGGAGTTAACGCCGTCCAGTTCTGGGTATCGTCGCGGGCGTA
>DALN01000023.1:0-4316 GCA_002499455.1 Methanoculleus sp. UBA77
CCAGCAGATGAAGGATGAGAAGAAGGCAGAATAATCAACTCCTTTTTTACCCGCCGGTGTTCCCGGCCATGAAAACGATAACGCTCCGGCCGGATCAGCCGTTTAACCTCGACCTGACACTCTCCTGCGGGCAGGCCTTCCGCTGGGAGAAGGCGGACGGGGGGTGGCAGGGGGTCGCCTGCGGACGGGCCGTCAGGATACGGCAGGATGCAGACCGGCTCACGGTTGAGGGGGCGGATACAGGCTTCGTCCGCGACTACTTCCGGCTGGATCAGGATCTCGGCGCCATCCTCGCGTCCATCGACCGCGATCCCGTCATCGATGCCGCAATCCGGGAGTGCCGCGGCCTCCGTCTCGCGAGACAGCAGCCCTGGGAGTGCCTGGTCTCCTATATCTGCGCCACGAACACGAACATCCCGGCGGTGAAGCGGCGGGTCGCGCTGATGGCGGAGCGCTATGGAGAGCCGATAGACGGGCCCTTCGGCACGGCATACGCCTTCCCGGAGCCGGAAGCGCTCGCGGGGGTCACCTGTGCGGACCTCTGGGACTGCAAACTCGGCTACCGGACGGAGTCCGTCAGGAGAGCCGCCGCCTTCGCGACAGAGAACCCGGACTGGGCGGAACGGGTCGCCGCCCTCCCCTTCGAGGAGGCACGACGGGCACTGATGGAGTTCCGGGGCGTCGGGCCGAAAGCGGCGGACTGCGTGCTGCTCTTTGCGTTCGGGTTCTTTGAGGCGTTCCCGGTCGACGTCTGGATACGCCGGATCGTGGGCGAGGCATATCTTCCCGACCTCACCGGGAAGGGTTGCACCCCGGCGGAGTACGACCGGATCCGGCGATTTGCCCGGGAGCATTTCGGGGAGTATGCCGGGTATGCGCAGGAGTATCTCTACTGCGCACGCGGTCCGGCGCGCCGGTCGGCCTGAGGCTCACCTCTTCCGGTCACGGATAAACCAGACCGCCGCGAGCAGGGCAAGGATGACGATACCGGCGAGGCCGACGACATGTACCCCGGCCACCGAGAAGACAGACGGTGCGGTGGCGACAGCAACCCTGCCCGTCACCAGGGGCGGTACAAATACCCTCTCGCCGTCATGAGGCTCGTGCCGGAACATTGTCGTGTTGTAGACACGCGCCCTCACCTCCGGGGGCATGCCCTCCAGGAATTCGGGGCAGACCTGCTCGTAATACTCACCGAGAGATGCGTTCTGCTCCAGCATCCTCTCGTAGATCTCCGCGTACGACGTGTTGAACGAGTAATTGATGGGGATCTCCCCGCCCGCGGCAGAACCCGGCACGAGAGAGATCGCCGCGAGCAGTGCGAGGAGGAGAACGTATCCGCGTATCTTCATGGTTAGCACCAGGGGGCACCGGGGTTCCGGCGGCCCCCGGCTATGGCCAGAGATAGGGGATGGGGGCATAAAGTAGTTATGGAGCCTGCGGCCCGGCGAAACTCGCGATGAACCCGTTCTCCCGCATCCCGAGCACCTCTTCGGGCGATCCTTCGGCCGCCACCCTCCCCTCATCGATGAGGCAGAGGCGGTCCCCGAGCTCGACGGCATCGCGGAGGTTGTGGGTGACAACGATGCAGGGGATGCCGGCGACCCGGATCCGGTCGCGGAGTTCGCCGCGCATCGCTGCCTGGGCTCGCATATCGACGGCGGCGAGCGGTTCGTCGAGGAGGAGGAGTTCCGGCTCGAGCACCAGTGCCCGGGCGAGGGCAACCCGCTGCCGCTGTCCCCCTGATAACCGGCTGACATTGACGTCCGCGAGATCGGCGAGGTTCATCGCGCGGAGCTGGTTTCCCACGGTGAAGGCGATCTCAGGCCGGGGGACCTTCCGGCACCGGAGGCCGAACGCCACGTTCTCGGCGACGGTCATGTGCGGGAAGAGGGCGTAGGACTGGAAGAGGTGTCCGATCTTCCGGTTCTCCGCAGGGACAGCGACACGCTCCGCGGACGAAAAGAGCGTCCTCCCCGCAAGGGTGATCTCGCCCTCGTCGGGCGTGAGGATGCCGGATATCAGGTTCAGCACCGTGGACTTGCCCGCCCCGTTCTCCCCGATGAGGACGAGGGTCTCCCCCGGCCGGACCGAGAGCGTGATATCGAGGACGAAGTCCCGGAGGTGCCGGACGGCATGTACGGAGAGCATCAGACGCTCCTCCGGGTGATGACCTTTACCGCAGCGATGACAGCAAACGATATCACGACAAGGATGATCGCGAGGCTGATCGCGGCGTCGAGATCGCCCTGCATGGTTGTATAGATGGCAAGCGGCATCGTCTGGGTCCGGCCCTGGAAGTTCCCGGCGAACATGATCGTGGCCCCGAACTCGCCGAGCGCCCGGGCGAACGAGAGGATCGCCCCGGAGACGAGACCGCTCCAGGCAAGCGGAATGGTGATCCGGAGAGCGACGGTCGCGGGGGACGCGCCGAGGGTCCGGGCAGCATCCTCGTAGAGACGGTCGACCGCCTCGAAACTCGCCCTCGCCTGCCGGATATAGAACGGCGATGCCACAAAGATCTGGGCCAGGATCACCGCGACCGTGGTGAAGGCGATCGAGATGCCGAAGGCATCGAAGTACTGCCCGACCACACCCCGGCGCCCGAAGGCCATGAGGAGGGCGATACCCGCCACGGCGGGCGGGAGGACGATGGGAAGGTCGGTGAGGGTGTCGATGATCTCTCTCCCCAGGTAGTCGTGCCTGGCGTTGACCAGGGCAAGCGGTGTCCCGAAGAGGACGACGACCGCCGTGCTCACCGTCGCGGTGGCGAGGGAGAGGGTGAGGGCGTCGATCACCACCGATTCGGCAAGCGAACGGAAGAACGCCTCAGGCGATATGCGCAGGAAGAGCGAAGCGACCGGCAGCGTGACGAAGAGGAGGAAGAGGGCGAGAAGGGCGGCGACGATGAGGGTGAGCGCCGCCCTTCCGGCCCACTTCCACCCGCCGTGCCCGATCACCTCACTGCTCTGCCGAGATCGGGTCAAATCCATACTCAGTCAGGATGGCGCTGCCGTCCGGGCCCCGGACGAATGCTATGAATGACTCTGCTTCAGTCTTGCTCGGCGACTCCGCCAGGATACCGAGCGGGTAGGTGGCCTTGACGTTGTACACGGCCGGGATGTCGAGCCGGGTCACTTTATCGAGGTCGTCCTTGGAGACGTCCGACTTGTAGACGATCGCCGCATCCGCCTCGCCGAGTGCAAGTTTGGGCACCACGGAGCTCACCGCCGTCTCCTCGGAGATGACGTTCCCCATCACGGCATCCCGGTACGCCGGACCGTATGCAGGGTCGGCAGCCAGGTTCTCGAGCATTTGCCGGGTATAGTCGCCGAAGGGGACGTCCTTCGTGCCGATGACGAGTTTTACACCCGATCTGTTCAGGTCGGCGAGCCCCTTGATCCCTGCCGGGTTATCGGCCGGGACGATCAGGGCCAGATTGTTCTCAAGGAACGGGACCACGGTGCTGTTATTCATGAACCCACCGTCCTGGAGGGCCTGCATGTGCTTTGTGCTCGCGGAGACAAAGATATCCACGTTCGCCCCCTGTTCAATCTGGGTACGGAGGGCCTGCGAACCGTCGAAGACTAACTCGACGTTGACGCCTTTATTCTGTGCCTCATAGGCCTTGCCGATATCCGTGAAAGCCCCCGTGAGGGATGCGGCCGTAAAGACGGTCAGGGTCGTCTCTTCCGGGGCCTCGATGGTGGTCGTACATCCTGCAACCAGGAGAGCAGCGATGACGAGAAGGCTTACTGCAACAGGAGTTGCCGGGATAGATGATCTCATCATAACATCTCTCCTAAGGGGTTGCAACTCCCGGTATTTAAAATGGTTAACTTTGCTTATATATTAATGTAAAGATATTAACTCAAAACGAGAATATTTAAGAGATGCGATGCCGCCGGGCTTCCTCGCCCGTGTAAGGGCCGGAAGCCGGGTCATGGACTGGTGGGAAGCCTGCCGGCGATCCCCTCTACAGGTGCCGGCACCGTAGCGATGATACCGCTGTCGGCAGCCCGGGATGCGTGCGGTCGCCGGGAGCCATGAGCCGGAGCCCCCCTGCCACAGCCTCCACGAACGGTATCGATGCCAGGGGTGCAGAGAGGCCGGGCGGTATACCGGCGCCCGGGGCTGTCCATCCCCGGATCCGGGATATCCGTATAAAAAAGTGATCAGGTCCCGATCGTCCAGCTGCTCATATATGCTTCCTGCTCGGGCGTCAGCCGGTCGATAGAGATGCCGAGTGTGGCAAGCTTCAGCCGTGCGATCCCCTCGTCGATGGCGGACGGGACGTCGTGCACGCCCGGAGCGAG
>DALN01000023.1:4375-24280 GCA_002499455.1 Methanoculleus sp. UBA77
ACGGGGTGGCCCATCCCCTTCGGCGTCGCGAGGTTCACGAGCCTCCCTTCGGCGAGGACGTGGACGGCTTTCCCACCGAGAAGGTAAGTATCGATGCCGTCGCGGTGGACGGTGGAGTCGGCGTGCGCCGCAAGCCACTCGACGTCGATCTCGACGTTGAAGTGGCCGGCGTTCGCGAGGATCGCGCCTTCCTTCAGGTTCGGGAAGTGCCGCTCCGTGATGATGCTCGCATTACCGGTGGTGGTGACGAAGATGTCGCCGAGGGGTGCCGCCTCGTCCATCGTCATGACGTCGAACCCGTCCATGTGCGCCTGGAGCGCCCGCCGGGGGTCCACTTCAGTCACGATGACGCGGGCGCCGAGGCTCCGTGCCTTCTGCGCAAGCCCCCTGCCGCAGTAGCCGTAGCCGGCGACGACGAACCGCTTGCCCGCGATGAGGACGTTCGTGGTGATCATGATCGAGGAGAGCGCGCTCTCCCCGGTGCCGTGGACGTTGTCGAAGAAGTGCTTCATCGGGGTGTCGTTGACGGCCATGACCGGGAACTTGAGCGCTCCATCCCGTTCCATGGCGCGGAGCCGGTGGATGCCGGTCGTGGTCTCCTCGCACCCGCCGATGACCCCATCGAGCACCTCTTGCCGCTCGGTGTGGATGCGGAAGATCAGGTCCATGCCGTCGTCGATGGTGATCGCCGGCCGGGCGTCGAGCACCCGGTCGA
This sequence comes from Methanoculleus sp. UBA77, assembly GCA_002499455.1. Taxonomy (GTDB): domain Archaea; phylum Halobacteriota; class Methanomicrobia; order Methanomicrobiales; family Methanoculleaceae; genus Methanoculleus. Next base: position 5,091 of record DALN01000023.1, read on the forward strand.
TGGCCCCGTAGTACTCCTCGACGCCGGCCCCACGGCGGGCGTAGGAGTGAATCCCCTCGCGGGTGTTGAGCGCCGCCGAGACGTCGTCCTGGGTCGAGAGGGGGTTGCACCCCGTGATATATACCTCCGCACCGCCCGCCGCCAGGGTCTCGACCAGCACCGCCGTCTTTGCCTCGACGTGGAGGGCCATGCCGATAGTCATGCCGGCAAAAGGCTTCTCCTCGACGAACCGCTTCCGAATGGACGAGAGTACCGGCATATACTGCCGCGCCCATGCTATTTTAAGATCTCCAGACTCCATGAAACCACCAGACCGGTAATCCGTCCGGATATTTCTCCGGATTGCCTGTAAAGGTATCCTTCAGGATTACTTAAACGTGAGGTGCGGCTGGCCGAAGGGTGCGACGTTCCAGTGGAACGGAGCATGAGAAGCCGTCAGGCTTCGAGCAGGAGCTTAAGCACCGAAGGTGCGAGTTGCGACGGGCAGGTGCCAGTTGCGACTCGCGACCCTCCGCCATGGCCCGGAACCTGAGAAATCCTCATCACCTCCCGCCCCAAAACCACTACTCATGGTTCTGACCAAACGGATCATCCCCTGCCTCGACCTCAAGGACGGGCGGGTAGTCAAAGGGACGCACTTCGTCGGGCTGCGCGACGCGGGCGATCCCGTGGAGCTCGCCCAGCGCTACAACGAGCAGGGCGCGGACGAGGTGGTCTTCCTCGACATCACCGCGACCCGGGAAGACCGGGGCACCATCATCGACGTCGTGCAGCGGGCGGCCGACCAGCTCTTCCTCCCGCTCACCGTCGGCGGCGGCATCCGGACGATCGACGACATGAAGCAGATCCTCCGGGCGGGCGCCGACAAGGTGAGCATCAACTCAAGCGCTGTCAAGGACCCGGAACTGATCTCGCGGGGGGCGGAGCGGTTCGGCACCCAGTGCATCGTCGTCGCAATCGATGTCCGGCGGAATTATGAGATGGGGGCGGACAGGACCGCGGTCGCTCTCGACGACGGCCGGGAGTGCTGGTACGAGGTCGTGACCCACGGCGGGAGCAAGCCGACAGGCATCGACGCCGTCGCCTGGGCGATAGAGGCCGAGGAGCGCGGGGCCGGCGAAGTCCTGCTCACCAGCATGGAGACCGACGGGACGAAGGAAGGGTTCGACATCCCGATCACCAGGGCGATCTCCGGGGCGGTCGGAATTCCCGTGGTCGCGAGCGGCGGTGTCGGGACGCTCGAGCACTTCTACGACGGGTTCACAAAAGGGAAGGCCGACGCCTGCCTCGCTGCAAGCGTCTTCCACTACGGCGAGTTCACCGTCCGGCAGGTCAAGGAGTACCTGGCAGGACGGGGTATCCCGGTACGGCTGTAAGGTCGAGCGCGAACGCCGCGACGGGGTGCTCGAGCTCGAAGGCGTTCAGGACAGCGGGATGAATCTCCCCGAAGACCCCGACTATTTTTCCGTCGACGATGATATCCCCGCGGCGGCCGTCGAGGAACGCCGGGTCGGCCGATTCTCTGACCGTATAGGAGAGCGAGAGCTCCCGGCAGAGGACGTCTGCCGCCGCATACGCCTCCGAGAAGTCCGCCGCCGGGTGGATGCTCGCCGCCGCGACCTTCTGGCTGGTCACGCAGTCCACGACCACGTCGCCCGTCGCATAGAGCCGCTGGGGGAGCTCGCGGTGCTTGTTCGCCTGGAGCATCTCCATGACGAGGGGCAGGAGGTCGGTCCGGACCACCGTCTGCTCCTCGCTGATCGGGTGGAGCACCCGCAGGGTTCCCGGCGAGGGCTCCCGCTGCATGTTCGCATACAGCACCCGCTCGTTTGTGAGAGTGAACGGGATCACCTCGAGATACCCGAGGCCGGTCATCACCGACCGGACTGCGCCTGCAACAGCGTTGATCGGGTGCTCCCGTGCAACAGTGGTGGTCGCCGGGAGGGCGGCATCGAAGTTCTCGAAGCCGTAGGCGATCGCCACGTCCTCGAAGATGTCCCAGTCGTGGAGGATATCCGCCCGGTAACAGGGCACGAGGACCCGGACCTTTCCGTCGCCGTCGGGTTCTGCCCCAAACCGCATCCGGCGAAGAAGCCCGGCCATCTCCCCTGCCGTGAGGGAGAGGCCGAGGAGCGAGGTGCACTCCGCAAGCGAGACCACCCGCTCCGCGGGGGCAAGCGAGGGCATCTCCTCCCCCTCGACGGTGACACTCTCGATCGTCGCCCCGGCCTCCGCAAGCGCGGTGCAGATGATGTTGACCGCCGTCATCACCGCTCTCCTGTCGGTGCCGGTGCAGTCGAGCAGGATGTTCTTTGTCCCTGTCGTCACCCGCGTCAGCTCGCCGTTGATGATGGGCGGGAAGGAGAGCACCCGATCTTCTGCATCGACGATCAGGGGGAACCTCTGGAACTTCTCCACCAGGTGGGCGTAGTCGCGGCCCTTCGGGTGGTCGGCGAGGATCTCCTCCATCGTCATCTCCTGCTCGAAGTCGAGCGGGACAAAGGAGCGATCCCGTGGCGAGGCGATATAGCGGAAGGGCGGCGTCACCGCATCGAGGTCGTGGACACCGATCGCCACCTTGCCCCGTCCGCGCCCGACCGCCCAGTGGAGCGCCTCCTGGAGGCCCATCAGGCTCTCGATCGCCTCTTCGTCGAGGTTGACGTTCCGGATCACCGCCGAGCCGAGATACGGCCGGATATCGGCAAGGCCCGGGTCGACCGCGAAGGTGATGCCGGAGGGACGGACATCATAGGCCGGAAGACCCTCCTCGATCCCGAGGAAACCCCGCATCGCGCGGGCGACGCCTTCGGGGGAGTAGAGGTCCGGCCGGTCCGGGAAGAGTTCGACGTCCACGTGGTCCTCCTCGATCCGTTCGATATCGGCCCCGATCATCGGAATGCGGTCGATGACCGTCTGCCGGTCGGTCCCGGTCAATCGCTCCAGGTACCGGTAGGGTAACGTAATTATTGCCATCTCACCGCCTCCCGCCGTAGGTGGGCATCTCCCGGATCCACTCGACGTCGCTCCGGTAGAGCTGCCGGAGATCCCGCAGACCGAGCCGGAGCATCGCCACACGGCTGATCCCGAGACCCCACGCGAGCACCGGGTGCTCGATACCGAAGGGCGCGGTCACCTCCTGCCGGAAGATCCCCGCACCGCCGAGCTCCACCCAGCCAAGCCCTTCGACATAGACCTCCGGTTCCACGGAGGGCTCGGTGTAGGGGAAGTAGCCCGGCCGGAACCGGACCTTCTCAAAGCCCATCTTCCCATAGAACTCCTTCAAGAAGCCGAGAAGGTGACGGAAGTTGACACCTTCGTCCATGACGATCCCCTCGAGCTGCTCGAACTCCGCAAGGTGCGTGGGGTCGATCGCCTCCCGCCGGTAGACCCGGCCGATGCAGAACGCCCGCACCGGGGGCTCCGGGTGGGTCGCCAGGTGCTGGATGGAGAGGCTCGTCGTGTGGGTCCGGAGCACGCATTGTTCGGCCTTTTCGGCGCTCCAGGTGCCTCCCCAGCCGGTCGAGGAAGTCTTGCCGCCGTGCTCGTGCATCTCGCGGACACGCTCGTATCCCTTCGGGAGCGGCCAGCGCTCGCCGAGGAAGAAGGTGTCCTGCATCTCCCGCGCCGGGTGGTCCTGCGGCTGGAAGAGAGCGTCGAAGTTCCAGAACGAACTCTGCACGATCCCGCCCGCCATCTCCTCAAAGCCCATATCGAGGAGGATGCGGCGCATCTCATCGATGATGCGCTGGTAGGGGTGGACTTTTCCGGGGTAGGCGCGTTTCGGGAGCTTCGTGACGTCGTAGCGCCGGAGCGGGAGGTCTTTCCACGAACCGGAGAGGATCTGGTCGCGGGTGAGCGTGCCCACCTCCTCCTGCAGGTCGAGCCCGGCGTCGAGGACCTCACGGCCGAGGGGCGTGATCGAGACGGTGTAGGTGACGGTCTCTTCTTCCTGCACGAGTCCGCGCCGGAGAAGGTCGGGGACCCCTTCACCGTCCTCGATCGCACCGGTCTCGCCGAGCCGGGCAAACGCGACTTCGTCGGCCCCTGCGGCGGTGGCGCCGGTCTTCTGCACGACACCGTCGCGGATGGCGATCCAGCCCTTCTTCCGCATCCAGCCGATCGCGATCTTTGCAAGCGGGTGGCTCTGGAGGTCCCGCATCGGGATGGTCTCCCCGAAACTCTCAAGCACCTGCCGCTCGGGAAGCCCCTTCCCGAGATAGGCCCGTCCCTCTTTTGTCGGGACATAGCGCCGGGAGACATGTTTCTCCACGTCCACGAGCCCCCGCTCGCCGGCGAGGTTCGCGTACTGCACCACCGCCTCCCGGCGCGAGTCCATCAGATCGGCAAGAGAGGCCGCATCGGCCGATCCCACCGGCCCCAGGGCGACCAGGAGCCTCTTTTCGTTCAGCGTCAGTTCCACTGTTTACACCTCCTCTGCCAGGTGCTCGACTGCATCCATCTTCTCCCGCAGATCTTTCAGGAACGCCTGGACACGCTCATACGTCTCTTTCTTGCACTGCCCGCAGGTGAGCTCCCCGCTCTCGCACCGCCGCGCGAGGTCGGCGAGCTCCACATCGTCCTCGAGCATGTGGAAGAGATTTAAGAGGTAGACCGAGCAGACGTCGGGCTCCCCACCGAGGCGCCGCTGCTCCTCAAGCGTCATCCGCCCTCCGGTCAGCGCACCCATGATCTTCTTCTTGACCGACTTCTCGGGCTCGTAGAACCCGAACGAACTGTCAGGAACACTGCTCGACATCTTCCCGCCCTGGAGACCCTGCATGAAGATGTGGTAGGTCGACGAGGGGAGGTAGAACCCGAACCCGCCGTGGGCGATCTCGATCTTTCTCACGGCGTCCTCGACATGCGCCATCTCGACGCCGGTGACGTCCACGTGGCCCGCATACTTCTTCGATCCGCGGAATGCGTTGTGCACGGCATCGAGTGCCGCCTCAGGGGCATTCTTCGACCGGACACTGATGTGGTCGCCGCGGTCCTCGACCGTGAACAATCTTAGCTTGTACGCCACGTCACGGGTGAGCCGGATATGCGGGTCCTGGTCGAGGCCGACCGGGACGATCGTGGGGGCGGGCCCGGCGTCGAGCTGCGGATAGAGGATATCGGCAACCTGGGTGATGACGCTCATCGCGTGCGAGAGCGATGTCTCCTGCCCGAACCCGTAGATCGCCGAGAGCTCCGAGAAGTTCACCTTCGTGGACGCCTCGAACGCGAGGTCCTTCAAGCGGCCGTTCTTGCTCTGGTAGTAGGTGGTGCCCTCGAACCCGAGAGCGTAGAGGGCCTTGAGGTACTCCTTCCCGTACTCGCGGCACTTCTCCCAGGATATCCCGCGGACCGCGTGCGCCTCCCGGTCGGCGATGGCGACATAGCCGTTCCCGCCCTGCTGCACGTGCCAGACCACCTCTTTCATCACCATCAGGTGCCCGAGGTGGGGGAGACCCGAGGGCATGAACCCGGTCAGCACGTGAAACGGGGTGCGCTTTTGGATGGCGTCGACGATCAGGCCGTAGTCCCGGTGTCCGACGACAACACCCCTGCGCATAAACGACGGTACCTCGGGAAGCCTTCGTGCGACCTCACCGATCGGCTCGATGCCGAACTCGGCAAAGAGTCGATCCACATCAACGGTCTGATTACTCGACCACGGATTCATTCCGGATTGCATGGATTGACGCTCACAGTTTGATTCGGGCAAATTCGACGTACCTGATATCGGTATTGTATATGCAGGCAAACAACATCTTCTTTTTGACGCTGTGGGCAAGCCTGACCGAGCGGGAGACGGCGCTCATCGGTGTCGCGGTCCCCGACGGAACGGCGTGGACGAGCATCTCGGAGTGGGTCTTCTTCCCGGAGTAGACCCGGAAGTGGTGCCCGAACTTGTAGCCGGTTCTCGGGATATAGCCCTTCTCTCTGAGATCGGCAAAGACTCGCTCTTTTTCGCGGATCTCGACGTCCTTCTCCGCCGCCGCATCGAGGAACTGCTCTGCGGTCATCGGCTCCCCGTCCCGCGTGACCGAGAGGCAGTTTTTGCGCATGAGGTAGATCGACTCGACGGGGCGAAGGAGCAGCCGCTCGGCATCGAGCCGTTTGCCGTACCAGTCCTCTTCGAGCGGGGTTCCCGGAGAGAGGTGAGCGAGCGCATAGGTCCCGAAGAGAGAGGCCTGCACGGTTGTTGCGCACTCTGCCGGCTCCCCGACGCCGGGGAGGTCCTGCACCCGCACCTCGTAGTAGGTCAGTTCGTCCTCGTCGTCCACGACCGCGAGGAGGTACTGTTTGCGCATGTTCACAGCGGCAAGCACGTCCTGGCTCAGCCGGTCGAAGTCGATGAGGTCCCGCTCGGAGAGAACCCGTATGAGGTACTGCGACTTTCCGACCCCGGGCTTGTGGCCGCGGCGGAAGACACGGAAGTCATGCGGGCCGGGCTGGACGACGTACCCCCGCTCGCGGATATCGCGGTAGACGAGATACCTGCGGACGAAGTTCGGCTGGCCGGCAAAGAGACCGAGCAGGGTGTCAAAGCCAAACTCCTTGACGTCGATCTTGTTGCGTTCCATGAGGTAGAGCGCCTCTTCGGGAGAGAGGCGGAGACCGGTCCCTTCCGGCCTTCCATAGCCGCCCTGCTCGTAGAGCGTGCGTCCATCGCTCTTAAGACGCACCCAGGTTCCGTCGAATGTCGCCAACACGTGCAGATCTATAGGGAGTTCACGTTCATTAAGGGATTGCCGGTACAGCCCCGGCGGACCACTACGTTTTTTGCATGCCGCACCCCATCAGTGATCGATTCTATGACGAGAAGAAACCAGTATTCCCGGCTGCCGGGGACGATCGCGATGGCGCTGCTCATCGCAGTGATCCTGTCGGCCGTGGCTGTCTCCACAGCAGGGGCAGCCACAACGGTCGCCTGGAACGCAACGTTCTCACCGGAGAACAACAACAAGTTCGATGCCGTTGCATCGACCGCAGACGGCGGTTACATTGCTCTCGGCTCAACTCTCGTCGAGGCCGAGGGCGGCAGGGAGGACCTGCTGCTCGTCAGGGCCGACGCCCGGGGAAACGAGGTCTGGACCAGGAAGTTCCCCGGCATGGCGGCAGCCTCGGTCGCAGAGACCCCTGACGGGGGCTACATCGCCGGGGCCTACAACCTCTCAAGGAGCGGGACCGGTGAAGACGAGATCTACCAGGGCACTTCGTTCCTGATCAGGACCGATGCCGACGGGAATGAGGTGTGGCGGCAGGCCCTGCCGGACGAGAAGGTCTCGGCAGTCCGGCCGACCCCTGACGGTGGCTACGCAGCCGTCGGGTGGCTCTGGAACCCGCCCGGATCGGAGAACGAGACGACGGCGATCATCACAAAGACCGACGGCAACGGCACGCCGGTCTGGAACCGGACGTTCCCCGGAACCGCAGCAAACGCAGGGCTTGTGACTGCTGACGGGGAATACGTCCTCGGCGGTACGAAGTCACCGTTCACCTACGACATCGGGGACGCTTTCCTCACCCATCTCGATGCCGACGGCAACACGCTCTGGAGCAGGAACTACCGGGTCCCGGTCATCTTCGATATCGAGGAGACCGATGAGGGTGGGTTCGTATACTCAGGAAACTACTGGTACGGCCTCGTTGACTCACAGGGCGAGGAGGTCTGGCTCAGGAACATGGAGGGTCTCACCGGCTACGCCGTCACCCTGCGGCCTTCCGGGGGTTATATGATCGCAGGCACGAACCTCAGGAATGGAGAAGCCTTTGCTCTCGGGACCGATGCGGATGGAGCAATCCAGTGGAACACGACGTTCCCCGGCTCAGGAGTCTATGCGGCCGACAGCACCCCTGAGGGGTATGTTCTTGCGGGCATCCGGTATCTCTCACCCGCGACGAGCGCCGCCTGGCTTGCCGGCCTCGCGGAGACGGGAGAACCCAACCAGGCAGCACCGGGGTTCGGTGCGATCGGTGCCGGGGCAGCGCTCCTGCTCCTGCTCGCGGGAAGGAAGATGCGAAGGTAAGGGTCCTCGCACCCCACATTTTTTATTAAAACCGGAGGGCCAGCGGTTCAGGACCCCTCTCTCCGGTAGTAGAAGTACGCCCCCGCCCCCACGATGACGAGGGCAAGCAGGCCGGGGATGAGATGCACGTACAGGGAGTCTTCCGTGCTCTCAGGCTGCGGCTGCGTACCCGCCGCGACGACCTGTGCCACACCCCCTCCGGGAACCTCGACAAAGAGCGCGTATAGACTGAAGTGCGAGACAGCAGCCGTGATGCTCCGGGTCTCCGGATGGACGGTGGTGGGGACCTCCTCCCAGGCCTCCGCAGACCGGTTATACCACTGCACCAGAAGATCGTTGTAGCCGTCGTAGACGGTGTCCCACTGCTCCTCCGTGAGATTGAATGCCAGGGTCACCGGCGGCGAGAAGACGGCCCCCTCCGGCCCGGCAGTGCAGGCATACCCTGCAAACGCATACGCACCCACCCCCGGCACCGGGGGCACATCGACCGGATCGAGGGCATCGAGGGTCACTGCCGCAAGCGGCTCTCCGGCGGCATCCACCGCCCTGACGCCCTCGGCAACGGCGATGCTCACGATGCCGTCGGGTGAGCCGACCCTGACGAACCGGTTCACGAGGCCGGTCTCCCCGAGGGACAGGCGACCGGGTTCGGCAGTTCCGGGGACGGCGGCGGTCGGCGTCGTGCTCACCGTGGGCGTCGGCGTCGGGGTGGGGGTCGGCGTCGGCGTGTTCCAGCCGGGGCTTACCCAGCCGCCGCCTCCGCCGCCTCCCCCTCCGCCACCGCCCGATGCAGGAGTCGCGGTCGGGGTCGGGGTTGCCGGGGCAGGGTGAACGGAGATATACCGGGTCTTCACCACGGAACTCACTCCGGCCGCGTTCTCAACCGTCAGGTTGACGGTGTAGTTCCCGGCGGCCGTATAGGTATGCGGGGGCTGGCGGTCGGTCGAGGTCGCCCCGTCACCGAAACTCCAGAGCCAGAGAGAAGGCGTCCCGGTGGAGGCATCGATGAACGTAACCGTGAGAGGTGCCGTCCCGTTGAGGGGAGCGGCGCTGAACCCGGCAACAGGCGGAGCGATGACACGGATCTGCAGGGATTTTGTAGAGTGGCTGCTGCCGTCGGAGACTGTCAGGCTGACGGTATAGGTCCCGGGGCTCTCGAATACATGGACCGGGTCGGGCACGGTGGAGGTCCTGCCGTCACCGAAATCCCAGGACCAGGACGCCGGATCTCCGGTCGAGGCATCCTCAAACAGGACCGCGAGCGGCACGGCCCCGGCGGTCACGTTCGCGGTGAACCCGGCGACGAGGAGATCGCTGACCGTGACATAATCGGTCCGGACCGTCGTATTCTCCCCCGCACCGTTTGCCACGGTCAGGGAGACGGTGTAGGTGCCGGGAGCCTGGTACACGTGAACGGGGCTCCTCGCCGACGACAAGCCTCCGTCACCAAAACTCCACGACCACGATAGCGGACCCCCGGTCGAGGCGTCCTCGAACTGGACCGCAAGCGGGGCCCTGCCCCGGGTCACGTCCGCGAAGAACCCGGCCGTCGGCGGCGCGGTGGCTGTGATATACCCTGTCATCTCGCGGGTGTCGCTATCAAACCCGTTCGAGACGGTGAGCCTGACGGTATAAGTCCCCGCACTGCGGTAGGTGTGAACCGGGTTTCGGTCGGTCGACGAACTGCCGTCGCCGAATGTCCATGACCACGATTCGATGCTGCCCGCAGAACGGTCGGTGAACCGGACGGTGAGCGGGACCGCGCCTGCTGTCGTGTTCGCCTCGAAGGCGGCGACGAGGGGCTCAAAGACCGATATGTAACCGGTCCTGACCGTTGTGTTCTCCCCTGCATTGTTTCTCACGGTCAGGGAGACGGTATAGTTCCCTGGATTCGCGTAGACGTGCTCCGGGTTCTGCCCGGAGGAGGTCCCGCCGTCTCCAAACTTCCAGGACCAGGATACCGGGTCCCCGGTCGAGGCATCCGTAAACCTGACTGTGAGCGGGGCGACCCCGATCATCTTGTTCGCGGTGAATGCAGCAACCGGCCGCTCAACCACGACGATGTAGCCGCTCTTCGTCCTGGTATCGCTGCCGGCCGGGCCCTTGACCTCAAGCGTGACGGCGTAAGTGCCGGCGGCAAGGTAGGTATGCTCCGGATTCTGCGCGGAAGAGGTCCCGCCGTCACCGAAACGCCAGGACCAGGTCTCGATCTCTCCTGTCGAAGTGTCGGTGAACCGGACGGTGAACGGTGCGGTCCCATTCCGGCCGTCGGCCTGGAACGAGGCTGTCGGGGGCTCGAGGACGGTGATGTAATCGGGCTTTGTCATCTCCGTGCTGCCCGCCATGTTGCCGGCGGTCAGGCTGACGCTGTAGACGCCCACCGCCGCGTAGGTGTGCTCAGGGTTCTGCTCGGTGGACCGGTCTCCGTCCCCGAAGTCCCAGAGCCAGGTATCTAGGTTGTTCGTCGATTCGTCGGTGAACTGCACGACGAGAGGCGCACCACCCCGTACCGGCGCGGCGGAGAAACCGGCCGCCGGCGGTTGGGGCAGCGCTGCCTGGATGAAGTCGGCCTTTGTGACGGTATCGGAGCCGAACGGGCTGCTCACCCGGAGCGAGACCGTATACTCGCCGGGGCTCTCGTAGGTGTATACCGGATTCTGCTCGTTTGACGTACTACCATCACCGAGATCCCAGTCCCATTCTTCCGGATTGCCGGTGGAGAGGTCGGTGAACCGGACGGTGAGCGGGACCGTGCCGGCGACCGGGTCCGCAGAGAACTCAGCCTCCGGGGGTGTCCCACCGGCGTAGGTGAAGAGATAGATCTTCCATACGCCGTTCCGCTTATCCTGCCAGACGATCCGGTCCCCTGAGACCGAGGGGAAGAGCTGCTCGTTTGCGGCGGTGCAGACTGACATCTCTTCTCCGGTGTCAAGGTCATACATGTAAATATCCCAGAGACCGCCCCGCTTATCCTCCCAGGCAATGATATCCCCGTCGATCGCCGGTGAGACCTGTTCAGCAGGGTCGTCGGTGATCCGATACTCCCGGCCCTCGCCGAGATCGTACATATAGATATCAGGCCGCCCGTTCCGGTAGTCCTCCCAGGCGATCCGGCTCCCGGAGATCGCGGGGTATGCCTGACGGGCACTGTTCCAGGTGATCTGCTGCTTCTGCCCGGAGACGATATCGTATGCCCAGATATCCCCGCCTCCACTGCTCTCCTCCCAGACAACATACCTATCCGAGAGAGCGGGCCTCCATTCGGTCACCGGCGAGCAGTCCAGATGGGTCTCCTCGCCCGTCCCGATGTCATAGAGGCAGATGCCGGCCTTCCCCTCCCGCATCTCGTACCAGACGGCATGGTCCCTGTGGACGACAGGCATCCTCCGGTCGCCCGTCCCGCTGCTGATCCGCTTCTCGCCCCCGGAGGGCGAATACATATAGATCGCCAGGCTGCTATCCCGACTGTCCTGCCAGACGATACGGTTCCCGGAGACGGACGGGCTTCCCTGCTGCCCGGCGGCTACGCCGGTGGTAACCCTTATGCCTTCACCACCGGGAGCGGTGGCGTAGTAGATGTACTTCCCGTTCCTGCCGTCTTCCCAGACAACCGTGCTGCCGTCGATATCGGGGTGCTCCTGCGACCCGCCGGCGGTGCAGAAGAGCACCGTATCGCCGGGAGCAGGGACCGCAAGAACAGGCGGGGCCAGCAGTCCGGCAATTACGACGGTGCAGACTAATATCAGCGTTATACGTTCAGCCATTCCATGATCACCACGATGAGAACGCCCCCTTTCGTCTCACACGATGGTGCCAGCAGGCGGGATCGGGACAGTGCTCCAACCCCACCGGCGTGCAAACTGAGGCCCTGCAGGGACCCGGAGAATCACCGGGTCCCACCGGATAAAGGGTTCGTGAGAGGCATGATAGGGATTTAAATATATATCCCTTACGGATCCGGTGCAACGATGAGGGTGTTGCCGATTATTATAATAATTAGAAAATAGTATCCGGGCCGGGGCCCTGAGAACACCTCATGCCATGGCGAGTTCACGGACTCTGGCAATATTGCCGCCGTCATCCCGCTGCTCGTCGACCGGTGTCTCACAGATGAGGGGGAGGCTCCTGATGGCCGGGTGGCGGAGGATATGCCGGAAGCCCTCCTCCCCGATGGATCCAAGCCCGATATGCTCGTGCCGGTCCAGCCCGCTCCCGATACCGCCCTTGCAGTCGTTGAGGTGGACGACCCGCAGACGGGCAAGACCGATCCGCTCATCGAACTCCCCGAATACCGCGTTCACCCCCTCTGAGGTCCGGAGGTCGTAGCCGGCGGCAAAGGCATGGCAGGTATCGAAGCAGACCCCGACCTTCTCGCTTGCATCGATTGCATCAAGGATCCGGCCGAGGTCGGCAAGGGTCGATCCGACACTGTTCTTCTCCCCGGCAGTGTTCTCGAGGAGGAGCATCACGCCGTCCGCACCGGCCGCGGCAAGTGCGCGATCGACCGCAGCGATCACCCGCTCCTGACCGACCTCGGTCCCGGCGCTACGGTGGTGGCCGAGATGGGTCACGAGGTAGGGTATCCCGAGAAGGCTGCACCGCTGGAGTTCACTGGTGAGCGCAGCGACCGACTTCTCGTAGATCTCGTCGTCGGGCGAGGCCAGGTTCGGGAGGTAGGGCATGTGGTCGACGGCCGGTCCGAGGCCGGATGTGTCGAGCGCCTTCCGGAACACATCGGCCGTGTCCGGGTCGAGGTCCTTCGCCTTCCAGCCCCGGGGGTTCCGGGAGAAGATCTGAAACGTGTTGCAGCCCCGTTCAAGGGCTCTCCCGACCGCAAGGTCGATCGAGCCGGCAATGGAGACGTGGCATCCCACCAGCACCATACCTACATCTTGGCGGGGGAGCGTTTAGGCCTTCCCCCGCACGACTTCGCGGAGCACCGCCGCCCCGAACTCCCGGGTCCCGGCACCGCCGCCGAGGTCGGGGGTCCGGATACCTGCCTCGAAGGTCCGGCGGACGGCCTCTTCCACGGCTGCCGCAGATGCAGTGTCCCCAAAGTGGGAGAGGAGCATTGCGGCGCTCCTGATGGCAGCAACGGGGTTTGCCACATTCTGCCCCGCGATGTCGGGGGCGCTCCCGTGCACGGGTTCAAAGAGGGCATGCCGGGCGCCGATGTTCGCGCTCGGCAGCATCCCGAGACCACCCACCAGATAGGCTGCGGCGTCGGAGAGGATGTCGCCGAAGATGTTGGTCGTCACGATCACGTCGTAGCGGTCCGGGTGCATCAGGAGGTCGAGGCAGAGCGCGTCGATGTAGCGTGCCGTGCAGGGGACACCCGCTCTCGCGGCCTCCGCCGTGCAGACCTCGACGAAGAGGCAGTCCGACTTTAAGACGTTTGCCTTGTTGCCGACGGTGAGGTGGCGGCGGGACTTCGCCAGGGTGCAGGCGTAGCGGGCGATCCGCTCGCTCCCCCGCCGGGAGACGACCCGGACGGTGCAGGCCCGGTCGGGCTCCGTCCACTCGATCCCGGAGTAGAGCCCCTCGGTGTTCTCCCGGACGATAACGACGTCGACTCCCTCGCCCCGGATCGGGCGGACGTTCGCGTAGAGGTCGAACTCGTGGCGGAGCCGGAGAAGGACGCTCCGGTAATCCGGGTCCGGCGGCGTCGTGACGGCCCCAAAGAGGATGGCATCGGCAGACCGGAGATCGGCCAGGGTCTCGTCGTCGCAGGCGCTCCCGGTCCGCTCCCACCGGCCGTACCCCACCTCGACGTCGAAGAACTCGAAGTCCGGGCGGACGGCCGCGAGGATATCGCGGGCGACCGGGACGACCTCGTGCCCGATGCCGTCCCCCTCAACGACCGCTACCTTCACCATGCCCCTCCCTCCATGCGGCCGTGACCCGCCGGACAGCCTCCGCAATCTCCCAGGGCGATGCACCCCAGTGGACCACCACGCCGAACCGGCCGTTCCAGCAGCCGAGGCCCGACCGCTCGCTCCGGCAGCACCGGGCAATGAACGGCTCTTCGGCCACCTCTCCGAGCGGGCAGATGTTCTCCACCGTCACCTCGCCAGCGCAGCACTCCTGCACAAGGCTCTTCGCCGTCAGGCATCCCGCGACCCGGTCGCCGGGGTGCACCGGGTCCGCATCGAGGGTCCGGGGGAACCCACCCGCCCGGCAGGGGTAGATATCGGCCTCGATCTCCCGGATGTCCCGGACGTGATGCTCGAAGACGACCTCAAGGTCCCCGAAGAGCCCGGTCTTTTCAAGGTCGGCGAGCGTGGTCGAGAGGTGAGGACGGGGCGGGGTGATGTCGTAGACATGGAGCCTGAGGAAGCCCGAGAGGTCCGGGTCGATGACGAACGTCATCTGCTCGTCGTGGCCGGAGAATATCGTGCACCGGTGCCCGGAGCGCATCGCCGCCCGCACCAGGAACGTTCGATCGTGGACGTTCACGCGATCCGGGTAGCGGTAGACCTCGTCGCCGGCTGCAAGCACCCGGGCAGAGAGCAGGTTTCGCATCAGCCCGGTCCTATCCGGGTCGGGCTCCACCTCGATCACCTCCGTGCCGCCGGCGGCCTCGCGGACCAGGTAGCGCGAGAGGAAGTAGACCCGGTCCCCGCAGGGAGTGGTGGTCGCGGATCCGACGTACTTGCAGTGGGACGGGAAGATCATCGGCGCGACCTCCAGTAGGGGACCAGCCCACCGGCCCGGAGGATCGCGACCATCTTCTCCGAGAGCGGGCGGGCGGCATGGCGCTCTCCCTCAACCTCCACCCATCCCGCATCGAGATCGAAGGCGACGCGAGCCCCGTCGGCGCAGGCCACATCGGCCTCGATGACCGGCAGGCCCACGTTGACGGCGTTCCGGAAGAAGATGCGGGCAAACGACGGGGCGACGATCCCGACCACCCCCGCCTCCTTGAGGGCGACCACCGCCTGCTCGCGGGAGGAGCCGCACCCCATGTTCCTCCCGGCGACGATGACCGAACCGCTGAGGCGGGGGGCGAGCGCCGGGTCGAGGTCTTCGAAGACATGCTCCGCCCAGACCGAACGGTCTTTCGTCCGGAGGTAACGGCCCGCGATGATGAGGTCGGTGTCGATGTCGTTCCCGAGGCAGACCGCCGGTCCCTCTCCCTGCATCATACCACCTCCGGGACGGCGATCTCTCCGGCAAGCGCGCTCGCGGCGGCGGTGGCGACCGATGAGAGGTAGATCTCGCCGCCGACACCCATCCGGTTCTTGAAGTTCCGGTTGGCGGTGGAGAGACAGACCTCGCCCTCGCCGAGCACGCCCTCGTGCGCCCCGAGGCACGGCCCGCAGCCGGGCGGGGCCACCATGCAGCCGGCGTCCACGATATCGGCAAGGACCCCGGTGGCGATCGCCCGGGCAAGCACCGCACGCGAGGCGGGGACGACCAGGGTCCGGACCGCCACCTTCTTCCCCCGGACGATGCGGGCAAACCGCTCCAGGTCCTCGTAGCGGCCGTTTGTGCAGGTCCCGACGAAGACCTGGTCGAGGTGTGTGCCGGCAACCTCCTCTGCCTCCCGGACGGTGTCTACCCGGTGCGGTACCGCGACGAGCGGGACGATGCCGGCGAGATCGATATCGAGCGTCCGTTCGTAGCGGCAGTCCTCCGGCGCCTGCGGCAGCACGGTATGGCCGTGCTCCGCGAGGTGGCGGACGGTGACCGCATCGGCGTAAAAGAGCCCCGTCTTCGCCCCCGTCTCGACCGCCATGTTGCAGAGGGTCAGCCGCCCGCTCATGGAGATCTCCGCCGCGCCGTCCCCCACGAACTCCAGCGCCCGGTAGGTCGCCCCCTCCATGCCGAGCTCTGCGACGTAGGTAAGAGCCACGTCCTTTGGCTCCGCCGCACCGTCGAGCCTTCCCGAGAGGTTGATCGCGATCGTCTCCGGGACCCGGAACCACGTGGACCCCGACGCCCAGATCGCCGCCATATCGGTCGCGCCCACCCCGGTGGCAAACGCACCGAGAGCTCCGAGCGTGCAGGTGTGGGAGTCGGCGCCCACGGCGATCATGCCGGGCCGGACGATGCCTTCGCTCATCACCTGGTGGCAGATCCCGCACCCGGCATCCGAGAGGGCTATGCCTGAAGCCCGGGCATACCCCCGGAGCTCCGCCTGGAGTGTCGCCGTCGTCCCGGTATTCGCCGGGACGATATGGTCGAAGATGAGACGCAGGCGTTCGGGGTGGGGGAGCCGCTCCACCCCCATCTCCCGGAGCGCCTCCCGGGTGAGGACGCCGGTCCCGTCATGGGCAAAGGCGACATCGACCTCCCGGTCGACATACGCTCCCGCCGATGCACCGAGGATCCGCTCGGAGAGTGTGCTCACTGAACCAATCCCTCCTTTGCCTGCCGCAGGATCGTGCAGAGCACCTCGCGGGTGACGCTGCACTTCCCCTCGCTCTTCTGCTTGACCTGATCGAGCACCCACCGCACCTCACGGTCGGAGAGATCGAACCCGTAGGCCTTCGCGACATGCTCAAGCGCCTTCCTCCCCGTGTGCTTCCCGAGGATGAACCGGCGTTCGCCGCCGACCAGTTCAGGGGGGACGTACTCGTAGGTCTCCGGATCTTCAAGGATGGCGGCGATATGGATCCCGCTCTCGTGGGCGAAGGCGTTCTCGCCGACGATCGGGCGGGTGCGTTCCGGGGCCACTCCCGAGGACTGCGCAACAAAGCGCGAGATCTCCTGCAGGTGGGAGAGGTCGTAGCGGTCGACGCCCCCTTTCAGCCGCAGGGCGACGAGGACCTGTTCGAGCGCTGCGTTCCCGGCGCGCTCCCCAATACCGTTGACGGTGGTGTGGAGCTGGAACGCCCCGGCGGCCGCGGCCGTGATGGTGTTTGCCGCGGCAAGCCCGAGGTCGTTGTGGCAGTGGATACAGAGCGGCAGGGGAGCCGCATCCAGGATCTCCAAGACGACCGCGTGGGTCTCGAGCGGGGTGAGGCACCCGACGGTATCCGCGAAACTGACGAGGTCGGCACCGTGCTCGACGCCCCGGGTGTACATCTCCACGAGGAACGCCGGATCGGTTCGTGAGGCGTCTTCTGCCGCAAACCGCACCTGCAGACCGTGATCGGAGGCGAACTCCACCATGCCGAGGGCACTCTCAAGCACCTCCTCGCGGGGTTTGCGGTACTTGTGCCGGATATGCAGGTCCGAGGTCCCGAAGAAGATGCTGACCATATCCACGTCGCAGTCGATGGCCGTCTCGACATCGGGTTTGAGTGCCCGGGCCAGGCAGCAGATGCGCGCGTCAAGCCCGCTCCGGGAGATGGCCGCGACACAGTCCTTCTCCGCCGGGGAGACGACGGGAAAACCGGCCTCGATAACTTCCACGCCGATCTCGTCGAGCGTTCGCGCGATCGTCATCTTCTCATCGCGGGTAAACGAGACGCCGGGAGTCTGCTCCCCGTCTCGCAGCGTTACGTCACAGATCTCGATATGCCACGGTTTCATGTCTTCCACCTTCAGGGCAGGCGCCTTCGATGACCACCGTCCGGGGTCCCCCTTCAGGGGGGACGAGGACCCGGCGAAGCGCCGCGGTGTCGTCCGCGGCACAGACGACCGGGTCCGCCCAGGCGATGTAGCGAAGGATATCGGGGATGGGGTGACCGCCGGTCATCCCCATCCGGTTGTTCGCGAGGACGATACAGAGGAGCGGGAACCGACGTTCGTAGACGTCGATGAGGGCGTTGAGGCCAGAGTGCAGGATCGCATAGTCGCCGGTGAGCGCGACACCCGGCCCGGTCGCCGCCACGGCAACCGACGAACCGAGGCCGTAGGTGGCGAGCCCGATCCGGTAGGGGGGGTTCATCGCGAGGATGGCGCACCCGGCATCGCAGACGGCCCGCATCCCGCGCTCGCGGAGGATGGCAAGAGCGGGGTGGAACGGGCAGTCCCGGCAGAACGTCCGGCAGTAGCCCCGTGAGGAGAACCGTTCCGGCTCCCCGGAGGGTTCGGGTGGAACGAGCAGTCGGTGCTCCGAAAGGAACGGGCGGCCGATCTCGCGGACCTGGACGAGCACGTCAGGATCCGCCGGGGGCGGGTAGACGGTGACGGCGCGGAACGCCCCTCCGGCAGAGCGGTTGAGGGGCGAGGACCGCGACCAGGCGAACATCGCCGCCGTCCGCCGGTCGGCCGCCTGCGCCCGTCCGGCCATCGTGAGCCCCGGTTCTGCGAGGGATCCCTCCCCGTCCGTGCGAGTCAGGGAGGGGTCCGGCACGTCCGCGTCGAGGAGCTCGGGCGTGACCCTGACGATGGCCACGCGCGAGAAGGCCTCCGAGGCCTCGAAGGCCGCCTCGACGGCAGCATCGAGGGTCTCCCCGTCAGGCTCCAGGACCGGCACCCGGGCCACCTCGCTGTAGTAGCGGGAGTCCTGCACGACATCCGAACCCGCCGCCCGCGGATCGTCGCCGACGACCACCACCACGCCGGCCCGGAGGCCCTGAGCGGTGGCATGGACGAGCGGGTCGGCGCAGGCGTTGAGGCCAACATGCTTGACGATCACGGCGGCCCTCCTCCTGGAGAGCGAGTCGCCGAGGGCGTACTCCAGCGCTGTCTTCTCGTTGATGGTGATCGCGGCTCCGGTCGATGCGGCGAGATCCGTGACCGGGTAGCCGGGGACGGTGTAGCAGCGGTCGGCGGACCGGAGCAGTGCCAGGGCAAGCGCTTCGGTGCCCTTCATGCGTCCCTCCCCGGCACGAGGTCGCACCCGGTGCATGCCGAACACATCGTCAGCGCCCGGCAGGGATCGAGCCCGGCCCGCCGGAGAATCTCTTCGTGCATCTCGTAGAGAGCGAGCAGCCGGTCGGCAGACGGGCGGGACCGGCCGGCGAGGAATGCCGCCGGAGTGAGAGGGCGGAGGACCGGGATGACCCCGGCAGCGGCGAGATCACCCATCACCCGCTCGAGATCGTCGTCAGTCTCGCCGAGGCCGACGATGACGTTTGAGTAGACCCTGTTCCGCCCGAAGAGCGCGACAGACGACCGCAGGGATTCCCGGATCCCGTCCCACGAGAGGTCAGGGCACATCTCTGCAAAGATATCCGGGGTCGCCGCCTCGAGGTTGAACTTCACCTCGGCGACGCCGAGGGCATGGAGCCGGGCCGGGGTTTCGGGCAGCGGGTAGATCGAGACCCCGATGGGAAG
>DALN01000023.1:24377-31689 GCA_002499455.1 Methanoculleus sp. UBA77
CTTCCGGCGGCCGGGGAGAGACGGAACCCTGCAGTAGCGGCAGTGGAAGATGCACGACCCGCTGACGGTGATATAGGCCTGGCGGGGGCAGTGGAGGGCAGCGGGCTCGAGCCGGCCGTGGACCACGTCGCCGTCGATGAAAAGGTCCGCCTCTCCTCCACCACGATGAACGATCTCAATGGGACCTGCGTCATCGATACCGGCACGGACCCGTCGGGCACCGCCGGGGGAGAAGAAGAGCGAGCCGGAACTCCCGGCCGAGGGGCCGGCGGCAGAACGGGATACATATGCATCCGCAGGTTCGCCGGAGAGGCGGACGGAGCCCGCCTCAAGCACCCGGGCCTTTAACCGCCGCCATTCCATAGCGCCAGCGCCTCCTCGTAGCGGGTGTAGAACGGGATCGCCGCCACCGCACCGATCACTCCCCGGCCGTCCATGACGACGGAGAGTCTCTCATCGGTGAGGGCAGCCAGGTCATCCGAGGATACCTCGCCCCGCTTTACACGGCAGCCGAACTCTTCGAGCGGCGCGGGATCGAATCCCCGCCAGACCGCCATCCCGGTCTTCTCCGAGAGGGTGTACTCCTCAAGGTAGTCGTGGTAGCGCCGGACCAGCCCGTCGGGATCGGAGGTGGCGAACTCGCAGGCTATGGCGACACAGTTCTTGGTCCGGTAGGGAACGGGAAAGAGCTGCACGATGGTGTGGGAGAGGTAGCGGGAACGGTCGTCCTCGACGGCCCGGGCGATGTTGTGGGCGAGGGTCCAGGTGGCGCCTTCCTCCGGGGTATCGGTGTCGTCGACGCCGATGATCACCCGCTCGCGCCGGGGAAGCCAGATCGTCGAGCCCGCGAGGCGCCCGCCGCCCGCAGGATCGCTCCTGTGCCGGATGACGCCGCGGGCGGTGGCGCGGCAGATGGATGCCCCCACGCCGCCGCCGCCGAGCCCGCGGTAGGTGACGGCGATCTCGTCGCCTTCGACGGCGACGCCGGCAATCCCCGCCGGGAAGACCGAGCCTGCAAGCGCGAGGTCGGCACTGCCGGTCGCAAGAAGGTAGCGGTTGGTCGCACCCACGGTGCGGACGGAGCGAACGAGCGGGCTCTGCGCATAGTGGCGCTTCACCCACATCGCCCCGCCGATACAGTCGAAGAACTCGATGAGCTCCACCTGCCCGGGCGTATCCTCGCCGGCCACCGCAACGATCTGCGGATACTGTATTGTGTAGGGATCAGAGAGTCTCTCCATACAGCCCTGCCGCCTCGACGCCCTTGTTCCCCCAGAGAACGGCGCCCAGTGCTCCTATCCGGCCCTTCCGCCCGTTTGAGTCGACGAACCGGACACCCATCCGCGCAGCCTCCGCCTCCGCATCCTCGACCGTAAGGAGTTCTGTCTTGACCCGCTTGAGATAGGGCGACTCCTCGGCAAACGCGATCCCGCGATATACGGCGATGCCGGTGTCGTTGCTGACCGCCTCCGACTCGATGAAGTCGCGGACGTACTCGATCAGTGCATCCACCTTCCCGGGACGGACCGCGAAGTTCAGGGCCGACCCGACACAGTTGGTGGTCTTCTTCGGGACCGCAGGGTTCAACTGCACGAGGCGCATGTCCAGGTACTCCACACCGGGGATCGTGCAGCCCTCGGCGCACTTGAGCGCGAGCACCCACGTGGCGCCCTCCTCGCGGGTATCGGTATCGTCGATCCCGATCGTCACTTTCTCGTAGAGCGGCGATACGATCCGCACCCGGCAGACCCGGGCGCCGCCGATCCGCAGATCGTCTTCGGAGGGGTACTCGGCCCGGATCACGCCCGGGGCCTGAGAGAGGCAGGCGGCGACGCCGACGCCCGCCCCCGCGATCCCGGCCCAGGTCGTCACCACTTCGTCGCCGACAACCTCGACCCCTTCGAGCGCCTGCCCGCCGATCTCAGTGCTCGCAGCACCGAAGTTTGCGGGCGTTGCACCCAGCTTCGCGAGCATCGTCATCGTCGTGCCCTCGACATGGCAGGAGAGGACCGCACCCTTTGCCCGCACGCGGTTCGCCGCATCCCACTCGATCGTCCCCCGGGCCCGGCACTGCTCGCGGATCTCCGCAAGACCGGCGTTCTGGTCGACCATGGCGAGGTACTTCATCGAGAAGAGCGGCCCGAACCGGGCCCTGACGTCATCAGGCGTGAGCGTGATCATGATGTCACCGAAATTATCGTTAACAAGATTATCGTTAATAACGATATTTAAGGGGATCGATCGGGAGGGTTGGGGCGGCGGAGATCGGGCTCCGATGGGGCGGCAGGAGCGTGACGGGCGAGGGAGCGCGTGCAGAGAACCATATGCACCGGATACCTGGCCGTAACGGGAAGGCAGGCAGGCAAGGCATAAAGCCTCACGCGAAGCCGCGAAAAGACGCGAAGGGAGACTTCCCCGCAGGTGCGAGCCGCGAGGGCCCCTCAGAACCGGAGCATCAGAAACCCGATGGTTTCGACGCGGAGCTGCTATACCCCTCTATCATTCTTCGCGTTCTTCGCGCCTTCGCGTGAGACATCACCCCCGCAGTGTTGCCGCACGTGAAGAACGACGCTTCGTCAGAATGCGACGGTTCGTGAGCGCGACGGAGCGGAGGTCCAGAGCTTGAGCACCGGAGGTGCGAGAACCGGAGCTGGAGAAACCCAGAAGGGTTTCGGGAGCGGAGTTGGAGCACCGTCAGGTGCGAGTTGTGAGCCGCAAAGACACGCAAGGCAGCGAATGTGGGACTAATCAACCGGGCTGTACCGCATCCTCCGGATAAAGGCCGGGAGCTCGCCTCCGGGCTTAAAGTCCCGACAGTATCGGTGCGACAAAAAAGATTAGAGGTAGTCCGCAAGGACATCCTTGAGTTCGAACTTGAACGGACCGAGGCTGCCGCCGAAGTTTCCGGCGCTGATGAACTTGATGCCCGGCACCTTGGTTGCCGCCCGGATGCCCTCGGCCATTGCAATCTTGATCGATTCTTCGTCGACACCGTCGATGACGATCTCGTAGACAGCCTTGACACCCTCGGGAACCTTGCTGTTCTCGACCTTCTCGCGGAGGGTCGGGCAGTAGGCCTCGTTCGTGCTTGCGCCCATGAACTTGTACTTCTTGCTCCCGACCTTCGAGCCGCTCGCGACGATGCCGCCGGGGAAGGGAGTGATGACACCGCAGACGCCGCTGATGGCGTCCACCGCCGCCTGGGCGGCCATGAGGGCGGCCATCTGGTTCTCGCCCATGATGAAGAAGTTGCCGCCGGCAACACCCTTGACGGCGCCGAACTCCTCCTCACCGATATACTCGCCCTCCATGATCGGGATGGCCCAGACCGTCCTGCCGCCGACCTCGCGCTTCTCCTCATATCCGTCGCCGAAGAAGTGGAGCTTGACCGGGAGTTTCTCCTGGACCTCGGTGACGACGTCCGCGAGGCCGTCAAAGACCGCGGTCGTCGGGGCGGTGAGGACACACTCGGCGAGGCGCTCGACGACCTGCTCCTTGAGCTTCTTCTTGCTCGCACAGATCATGATAGCGTAGCCGGGGCGTCCGTCGGGGGTCTCGTCGGGGGAGACAAAGCAGTCGATACCTGCTTCTGCCGGGCAGCCGATGGTGGAGGTGGCAAACCCTACGGCCTCTACCGCGGCCTTGTAGGCCCACTCTTCGGTGACGGCGGTGATAATGGGCCGTGCCACCCAGGTCGGGAACGCCTCTGCATAGGTATCATCGATAGTAACGCCATTCAGTTCCATGGACAGAATACACCTCGTTTGCTACAGTGTCACGATGTAGACAGAATAAGGTTTCTTTTTTTCCCGGCGGCAGGGTGCCGGGAGCCGGGACTGCGCGACCCTCCCCGGCGCCCTGTTCGCCCACCACTGTTCACCGTCCAGAGGAGTAAATGTAAAATGCGTCAGTATCAGATCCTGAGACAATACCGGAAGCTCTCCGGATGCACCATCCAGGCATGAATGGACCCGGTGCCTCGTGCCTGCGAGAGGAAGCATGTTAAGCATGCATCGGAGAGAGCATCTCACCGGGCGACCCCGTAAAACGTCCAGACACGGCCGCGGGCGCAGGGTCCGGACCTGCTCTTCAGGACAGATGCAGCCATCGGACTCGGGAAGAGGAGAGACGATGGATGAAGAAACGGTTCCTCCGCATAGCGCGCAACGAATGTCAGACCCGGCTCCGCAACAGGATCAAGGAGGATCGAGTACTCCGGGGAAGAACCGGCCGGCCCCCGGTGCTACCGGCCCGATATGCCCACCGATTTTCACCAGAACGTCCGATCAGCAATTTAAGAGTTTCGATTTGTCATTACAGCAGGAAGCCGGTTTATCGGCGAGATTTGGTGCTTTGGATTAACATAGTAACTGATTTAATTTATAAAATTTGACGAATAATCATAGTTCTGGAATATAAGACTGTCGGATTTCAGAAAGTTTATGTATATTCTTTGACAATTCTTTTTATATCGATTTTATAATCGATCAGATCTGGTGCGTGAAACCATGGCATTCGCATTGCACATCAATATGGAACGATGTACAGGCTGCAACAATTGCGTGGTAGCATGTCCGGTCGACGCTCTCGAGCTCTACACCGAAGAGCCGGCAACCAAGGAGAAGATCTACAAGGTGAAGGACGGCAAAGCCCTCATCCTTGATTTCAACTCCGAACTCTGTGCCGGCTGCGGTGTATGCGTCCAGGCATGCCCCTATGGAGTTATCAAGCTTGTAGGACCGTGGGAGAGCCGGGCAAAGGCCCGAAAAGTGGAAGCCTAGGAGTGATACTAGAATATGGCACTGTTTCCAAAGTATTCCAAGACGCGGGAAGGACAGAACGTCATCATGGAGCAGAGGCTCCTGAAGGCAGTCAACAACCTGATCCTGAACGCTGAGACCTGTACAGGCTGCGGCATCTGTGTCGACGCCTGCCCGGAAGAGGCGATCGTGCTCGGACCTGTTGGTGCGACACGCCGCGGGGCGATCGACTACGCTGAACCTGTCAACGTCAACCCTGAGAAGTGTTCGTACTGTGGCGTCTGTGTCATCATGTGCCCGTTCAATGCGATGACACTCAAGGTCGACGGCGAAGAGCGCCTCCCGATCCTTGAGAAGGAAGGATTCCCCACCTACGACATGGTCACCGTGATCGACGAAGAGAAGTGTGACCGGTGTACCATCTGTGAAGAGGTCTGCCCGAGAGACGCGATCAACCGCGATGTTCCCGCATTCGAAGGCGGCGACGAGGCCGGCAGGCCGCGTGAGACCGCTCTGAAGACGAAGACCACGTTTGTCGTCGACACCGAGAAGTGCGACGTCTGCGGCATCTGCGGCGAACTCTGCCCGAGCATCACCGTCGCTCGCAAGCCCGCGAATCCCGAGACCGGCAAGGTCGAAGGCGATGTCCTGTGGGAAGAGAGCACCTGCGACGGCTGCACGATCTGCGTGGAGGCCTGCCCCCAGGATGCAATCACCCTCGAACGCGAGGTCATCAGCGACAAACTGCCCGGCAAGGTCGATATCGAGCAGGACAACTGCTGCACCTGCACCTGGTGCGTCCAGTCCTGCCCCGAGGAAGCAATCACCGTCGAGAAGATCTTCGAGGGAGACATCGAGATCAACGCAGACAAGTGCCCCGGCGGCTGCTCGACCTGTGTTGAGGTCTGCCCGTGCAACGCTCTCTACCTGCCGTCCCCCCTCCCCGCAAAGGAGATGAAGGGACAGATTGAGCCCAACATCGCCATCAACAAGGACTTCTGTATCCTCTGCGGCGCCTGCGTCAATGCCTGCCCGAGCGAGGATGCGATCGTTCTGCGGCGGACGGCCATCCGGATGAAAGACAAGGAGACGGATCTCTTCAAGAGAATCAAGGAGAAGCTGCTCGCCCCGAGGACATCGAAGGTCAAGGAGGCCGTCCCCGGAGAGGTCGAGATCAAGGTTGTGGGAGCAGCTGAAGAGGCGTGAGGGATAGTCAATGGCAGTAAAGAAAGACTACAAGGACCAGAAACTCGCTGAGAAACTCCGGGACAGGAAGTTCTACATTCCTGACAGCAACCCCGAGTTCCTCAAGGATGTTGAGAAGATCGGGCAGACCGCCGCTCACATGTGCTACCAGTGCGGCACCTGCACCGGTTCGTGCCCCTCGGCACCCCGGAGTTCGTACCGTATCCGGCTGTTCATGAGGAAAGCCGTCCTCGGCCTCGAGGAAGAAGCCCTCACCGACCCGGACCTCTGGCTCTGCACGACCTGTTACAGCTGCACCGACCGGTGCCCCCGTGACCTCGCGCCGACCGACGCGATCATGGCGATGAGGAACCTCGCGTTCAAGCGGGACATCGTTCCGCGCAACTTCCTCCAGACGGTCCAGCTGATCTACAAGAGCGGCCACGGCGTCCCGAACAACGACGCAAACCGCGCGGCCAGAAAGAAGCTCGGCCTCGAAGAGGAGCCTGAGACGACGCACAAGTACCCCGAGTACCTGCCCGGCATCAGGAAGATCATCGACCACTACAGACTGAAAGAGAACGCGGACAGGATCCTCGCGGAGGGTGAGTGATAGCATGAGCGGAAACAACCACCAGTACGCATTCTTCCTCGGGTGCATCGCTCCGAACCGGTACCCCGGCATCGAGGCAGCCGCCATCCGGACCAGCAAGAACGTCGGCATCGACCTCCTCCCCCTGAAGGGTGCAAGCTGCTGCCCGGCACCGGGTGCGTTCGGTTCGATCGACCTGAATGTCTGGTACGCAATGGCAGCCCGGAACATCGTGCTCGCCGAGCAGATGGGCATGGATATCGCCCTGGTCTGCAACGGCTGCTACAAGTCCATCTGGGAAGTCAACCACAAGCTGAAGCACAACGACGAACTCCGTGACGGAGTCAACGAAGTGCTCAAAGAGATCGATATGGAGTACAAGGGGACCATCGACGTCTGGCACCTCGCCGAGCTCTACTACGACCCCGAGGTTGTGGGTGTCAAGAAACTCGCCGACAGCGTCAAGCGCCCCCTGACCGGCGCGAAGGTCGCCGTCCACTACGGCTGCCACCTGATGAAGCCGCGCAAGGAGCGGCACTTCGGGAACACCGAAGAACCGATGTGGATGGAAGAACTCGTCGCCGCGCTCGGTGCCGAGCCGGTCCAGTACCGCAACAAGATGCAGTGCTGCGGTGCCGGCGGCGGTGTCCGTGGATACGATATCACGCACGCGCTCGACATCACCAACGAGAAGCTGATCAATATGGAAGAAGTAGGTGTCGATGCAGTCACCGAAGTCTGTCCGTTCTGCCAGCTCCAGTTCGACCGCGGCCAG
>DALN01000114.1:0-1419 GCA_002499455.1 Methanoculleus sp. UBA77
AGCGCCACGGCGAACCCGGGCGTTGCGGCCGGGCCGAGGGTGAGGCCGAAGACGGCCGCCATGACGGCGTGAGCGGCCGAGAAGCCGAGGACCCAGAGGGCCGCGCCCCTCATCCCGTAGAGGAACGGGGTCGGGTCCCCCGGAGCCGACCCGGTCAGACCGAAGGTCAGACGCGGGATCGTCGCCATCCCCCGGGCGCGGTCGTTTGCGATATCGGCGATGTCGTTTGCCGCGAGGTGCGCGAGCGTCCAGGGGTAGAAGAAGAGGAAGTAGAGGAGGGCGGTTGCGTCGGGGCTGCCGAGGACGAGGTAGCCGGCGACCGGGAAGAGCGCGAAGTCCGTCCGCCCGACGACCTGGGCGATGGGGAGGGTCTGGCGCCGCTTCTTTCTCTGGTAGAAGTACTCGACCGCGTACGAGTAGCCCATGATGCCGAGGACGTAGAGGTTGTGCGGCGCGGGCAGGGTCGCGGCAAGCGCGGCAGCAATTCCGGCGAGGACGAGGAAGACCGCGAGAGCGGTCCGGGGGGAGATCCGTCCCGCCGGGATCGGCCGCGCCTTGAACGGCCGCCAGTAGCGGGTGAGCGCGCCGTCGATGTCGCGCCGGTCATACTCCCGGTCGACGTAGTCGTTCAGGACGAGGCCGGCGAGAAACCCTGAAAGTCCGATGAGCGCCGCCCGCCCGGCGAGTTCCCACGTGAGCCCCTCGTAGGTCAACGACGCGAGCACGAGCCCCGAACAGAAGAGCAGCGGCCAGACGAAGAAGAAGTGGATGCGGGTCAGGTCGGCGAGTGCGGCAAGGGTCTCTCTCATGATGGTATCAGGTGGATACCACGTCCTGGTTCAAAAAGCGTTGCAGGGCCGCATAAAAAGGTTGAGAGCGTAGAGTACCTGGCTGCAGCCCCGGAACCGGGGCGGCGGGAGTCCGTCATGACCGATCTCTTACTACCCGGCAGTCTTCTGCTCATCTACGCCCTGCTGAACCTCTTCGCGTTCGCCGCCTACCGTCACGACAAAAAGTCCGCAGAGCGGACGGCGTGGCGGACCCCCGAGCGGAGCCTCCTCCTGTTCGCGCTGATCGGGCCGTTCGGGGCCTTCGCCGCGATGCGGCGCTTCCGGCACAAGACGCAGAAGGTGAAGTTCCGGCTCGTCCCCGTCTTCCTCTGCCTCCACCTCGTCGTCTTCGCCGCGCTCGTCCTGGGGATGGTATAACCGATTGACAATGGCCGAAAGGTAAAGATACTGCTCTATCCCACCTACTCCGTATGGCATACGGCAACGGCCCGCTCCGCCGTCCGGTGGGAGAGACCCTCGCGGCGCTCCATCGCGGCCTCGCGCGCGCGTACCGGGCGGAGTACCTCCCCGCCCACCGCCGGTCGCCCCGGAGGGCGCGGCGTCTCCGGCGGATACGGGGGTGGAGCCG
>DALN01000114.1:1479-1670 GCA_002499455.1 Methanoculleus sp. UBA77
GCCTCCACCACGCGGCTCTTCTCGGCGATCCGTGCCGGATTCCCCGATGCGGTGCTCCCGGTCCCGGCGTGGGACCTTGAGATGCTCGCAAACCTCCCGGACGGCGCTCACGCCGCGGCGATCATCGGCGACGTCACCCTCCAGGTGAAGGTCTTTGCCGGCCTGCGTGCCGGGGAGGCGGGGCTTGCGGC
>DALN01000114.1:1696-2619 GCA_002499455.1 Methanoculleus sp. UBA77
CCGTGCAGGAGAAGGAGCTCCTCGCCCGGGCCGTCCTCGGCCTCCTCTACGTCGACGGGGGCACCGATGCGCTCCGGGCCGTGGTGCCGCTGCTCGGGTGCGGCCTGGAGGAATAGATATATACCCGATCTCATAGTTCCTCTCCCTGGCGACTCCCCATGAACACCCGCGCCCTCCGCGAGTTCATCCGGCTCGGCCGGTTTCCGTTCCTCCTCTCGGGCTTTGTCCCCTTCACCGCCGGAGCGCTCCTCGCCTTCCTCCTCGGCGCGCGGTTCACCCCGGGCGAGTTCCTCCTCGGCTACGCGGCGATGGCCGCGGCCCACCTCTCCGTCCACTACAGCAACGACTACTTCGATGCCGACGCCGACCGGTTCGTCGAGACGACGGCGATATCCGGGGGGAGCGGCGTCCTCTCCCGGCACCCGGACCTCAAGCCCGCCGCGCTCGCCGCGGCCGTCGGCCTGATGCTGCTCTCGGTCCTCGCCGGCTGCGTCTTCGTCGTCGTCTACGGCTACCCGGTCATCTTCCTCGCCTTCGGTATCGCGGGGAACCTGCTCGGCTGGTTCTACACCGCGCCGCCGATCGCCCTCGCCTACCACAGGCTCGGCGAGGTCGCGAACGTGATCACCTTCGGCCTCCTGATGCCGGGCGCGGGCTACTTCGTCGCGATGAGGACGCTCGATCCGGCCTTCTTCGCCTTCGCCGTCCCGCTCTGCCTCTACGGCCTCGTCTTCATCACGAGCGTCGAGCTTCCGGATATGGAGGGGGACATCCTTGGGGGAAAACGGACCCTGGTCGTCCGGAGGGGGCGGATCTTCGGCTTTGCGCTGATCGCGATCGCGGCGAGTCTTGCGACCGCGGTGCTCACTGTCTTTGCGTTCACGGGCGTCTTTGCCCCCGTGAACTTCTGGCCCGTGGCGCTG
>DALN01000114.1:2649-2886 GCA_002499455.1 Methanoculleus sp. UBA77
CTCCGCCACGCCACGGCGAACATCCAGGGCTACTTCCTCTTCCAGGGGCTCGTCGTCCTCTATCTCCTGCTGGCGGCCGCCGGATCCCTTTCTGGCCCGTAACGCGCCCATTTCAGGGATCCCCTCATAAACCTTTTTACTTCCGAAAATCATGTACATCCTATCCATAGATGAGGAGATTTTATTCGTGAAGAGATTGGGTGGATTTCTGCTCCTGCTTGTTCTGCTGATCCCGGC
>DALN01000114.1:2928-3118 GCA_002499455.1 Methanoculleus sp. UBA77
GCTTCCTTCTCGCTCGGCATCC
The DNA here is from genome assembly GCA_002499455.1 of Methanoculleus sp. UBA77. GTDB lineage: Archaea > Halobacteriota > Methanomicrobia > Methanomicrobiales > Methanoculleaceae > Methanoculleus. The sequence continues at coordinate 2,951 of DALN01000114.1, forward strand.
GCGGCGAGTTCGCCGCAACCCCGGGCGAGACGTTCGCCTTCTCGGCCCGGTCGATCACCCTCCCCTTCTCCCTCAACAACGGTGAGGTGAACGCTTACACGAGGGGAACGAACTGGACCGAGCTTGTCGCGGAACTCCCGGACGGGGGCTCCGTCATCATGCGCTACA
>DALN01000074.1:0-399 GCA_002499455.1 Methanoculleus sp. UBA77
CGATATCCAGGATCTCCGGTCGGGATGGGAGATCGGTAAGCATCGAAAAAGCCTTTCTCGTGCAGGCATTGCTCCCCGGCCCCTGGCGGGGCAGGTTCTCGTGCATGGTAAAGATAAAGGGGGTTTCCATGATGGGGATACGTGCGCCGTCCGACCTCATAAACCCCGGCGGAACGGCTCAGGGGACGCCAGAGCTAAATACCATCGCCGCCCACTCATGGGTATGGAGCAGAAGACCCCCGCCTCCGAACTCCGGGACCGCATGGAGCGCTTCAGGAGCCGGATGGACAGGGATGATCCGTCATGGGAGTTTGCCGCGATCTTCGGGAGGACAAACCAGTTCTACTTCACCGGGACGATGCAGGACGGGGTCCTCCTCGTCCCCCGGTCCGGCGAGGC
>DALN01000074.1:430-3221 GCA_002499455.1 Methanoculleus sp. UBA77
GATGAAGAGTTTCCGCGATGCGGCGGCCGGTATGGGGGCGTGCCCGGGCTCGGTCCACCTGGAGACCGAGGTGGTCCCTCTCGCGCTGCTCGAGCGGTTCCGGAAGTACTTCCCCTTCAGGGAGACGGGGTCGCTCGACACCACGGCAGCGATGGTCCGGGCAAAGAAGAGCACCTACGAACTCTCTCTCATGGAGCAGGCCGGAAAGATCCACCGGCACGTCCTCGAGGACGTCGTCCCCGCGATGCTCCGGGAGGGGATGAGCGAGGCCGAGCTCGGCGGCGAGGTCTTTGCCCGCATGGTGCGGGAAGGGCACCACGGGATCGCCCGGTTCGGGAGGTTCGGGACGGAGATGATCCTCGGCCAGCTCGGTTTCGGGGAGAACTCCCTCTACCCGACGAGTTTCGACGGGCCGGGCGGGTGTCGGGGCGCGGCTCCCGGCGCCCCGGTCCTCGGCAGCCATGACCGGATGCTCAGGACGGGAGATTTAGTCTTCGTCGACTGCGCCTGCGGGGTGCAGGGCTACCACACCGACAAGACCGTGACGTATACCTTCGGGGGACCGGTCCCCGAAGAGGCGGCGGAGGCCCATTACCGGTGCGTGGAGGTCCAGGACGAGGCGGCTTCGCTGCTGCGGCCGGGGGTCATGCCCTCGGAGATCTACGAGACGATACTCGGCGGCCTGGAGCCTGCGTTCCTCGAGAACTTCATGGGCTACGGGGGCCGGCGGGCGCAGTTCCTGGGCCACGGCATCGGCCTTGCCGTGGACGAGGCGCCTGCGATCGCCCGGGGGTTCGATGAGCCGCTCGAGGAGGGGATGGTCTTTGCCCTCGAGCCCAAGAAGGGGGTCCGGGGCGTCGGGATGGTCGGGATCGAGAACACCTTCGTCGTCACCCGCGGCGGCGGCCGGTGCATCACCGGGAAGAACGCCGGGCTGGTCCCGGTGGGGTGAGGGGGAGGGGACCCTCCCGCCCGTTCAGGAGAGCCCGGCAACCGGTTCCATCGGCCGGGCCTTCTCCCCGATGAAGTCCAGCAACGCCCGGTTGACCCTGTCGGCGTGGGTCCAGGTGATCCCGTGCGGCCCGTCCTCGATCACCACGAGACGACCCTCTCTGACCATCCCGGGGATGCGCCTGCCCGAGGCGGGGAAGGGCACGATCCGGTCGGCATCGCCGTGGATGACGAGGACCGGCACGTCGATGCTCGCAAGGTCGCCCCGGAAGTCGGTCAGCCATGCGGAGACGCAGTCGAGCGTGCCTACCGGGGAGGCGGCGGCCGCGACGTTCCAGCTGAGGCGGACGACCTCGTCGCTCACCCGGTCGCCCCCATAGACGTCGACGTTGTAGAAGTTCGATAAAAACGTGGAGAGGAACGCCGGACGGTCGGCGGCGATGCTCTCCAGTATCCCGTCGAAGACGCTGCCCTCGACGCCTTCAGGGTTGTCGGACGTCTTTAAGAGGAACGGCGGGATCGCGGATATGAAGACGGCCTTCTCCACGCGATCGCTCCCGTAGGTGCCGAGGTAGCGGGCGACCTCGCCGCCGCCCATTGAGAACCCGACGAGCGTTGCCCCGGCAAGGTCGAGCTCCGTCATGAGTCTGTGCAGGTCTTCGGCCAGGGTGTCGTAGTCGTAGCCGGAGGTCGGTTTCGCGGAGTTCCCGAACCCCCTGCGGTCGTAGGCGACGACGCGGTAGCCCGCGTCAAGCAGTACCGGCACCTGCTTCTCCCAGGACTTGCTCGAGAGCGGCCAGCCGTGAACCAGGACGACCGGCTCGCCCGCACCGTGGTCCTCGTAGTAGAGGTCGATGGTGCCCGAATTTTCCTTACCGACGGTGATGTATGGCATAGGATTACCTCCTCTACGGGGTCCCGACACCGGTTATGCCATATATAGTTGTGGGGCGGGGAGGGCCCGGTGGGAATCGAAGGACATAATACCGGCAACTCCCTGACACCCTGGTAGGCGATGGTGAATCTGTCAAAGGCGCTGAAGGTGGTGCTCGTCGCGGCGGTCGTCCTTGCGGCACTCCTGTTCGGCTTCCTGCTGCTGATAGCAGGGTCTCTGGACCGGTCCGCGGAAGAGAGCCTTCAGTCATCATACAGTTTTGAACTGAAGATCTCCACGTCGGGCCCCATCGAGAATGCGGTCCTCCTGTTCCCCCTCCCGTCCCGCTACGACCCGGACTCCGGGAGGAACGTGACCCCCGTCAACCTCTCCCGTGTGAGGTTCAGCAACTTCGACAGGAGCGATATATCGGTACGGATCGAGGACGTCGACGGGATTCCCATGCTGAACGTCTCGGCCGACCGGCTTGATCCCGTCTACAAGAACTGGATCGAGCCGATAGCGATCATGCCGGGGCAGAACGAGTCGGAACTCCCGGAGCCGACTCATATCTACTCCGACCGGTACTCGGAAGAGACGCCGGTGCTCATCGATATGGAACTCTCCATGTTCGATACCGACCCCGGCCACGAGATCGAGACGAGATCGCCGGCAGGGGTCGAGCCCCTGTTTATGCCGTACCGGATCGTCGACAACGTCAGCGGGTCCGACGACGGGTATTATTACCCGGGCCCCGGGGCATCCGGGTCTCTCATCGAGGTGCCGGTAATCCTCTCGTTCGATGCCGCCGATGAGAATGTTCTCACTATCACATCGGAGTTTCACGGGAGAAACGAGTGGTGGGTTTTCGGCTGGCGGTATAACACCTACTTCGAGAGGATATCCCACGAGTTTGTGGGCCCGTGCAACGGCACGTATCCGGTGAGGGGCGTTCTCGTGACGGGC
>DALN01000149.1:0-11913 GCA_002499455.1 Methanoculleus sp. UBA77
TCCCGGGATGCATGGCGTGCCATGCTCATCATCGGACACCGGGGGGCCAGGGCTATCGAGCCGGAGAACACCCTGCGGGCCCTGCGGAGAGGAATGGCCTGCGCCGACCTGGTCGAGGTCGATGTGCGCCTCACAAAGGACGGTATTCCCGTCGTGATCCATGACGCAACCGTCGACCGGACGACGAACGGGACCGGCCCGGTCAAGGGCTACACCATCGATGGCTTAAAAGAGCTGGACGCGGGAGAAGGCGAGGTTATCCCGACGCTCCACGAGGTCCTCGACCTCGTGCGTGGGCAGACCGGGCTTGTTGTTGAGATCAAGGAGCCCGGAACCGAAGCGATCGTTGTCTCGGCGCTCATTGACCGGATGCCCGAGAGGCTCTTCCTGGTCTCGTCCCATCCCGGAAGCGTCGCGACGGTGAAGAAACTCCTTCCCGGCGTGCCGGCGGGGCTGATCTGCTCGCAGGGAACTCCCGACCCCGTCGGGCTCGCCCGTACGGCCGCAGCCGATCTCATCCTCCCGCGATGGGATCGGGTTTCAGCTGAAATGGTGGAAGAGGCGCACAGCGCCGGGCTGCTCGTTGTTCCCTGGACGCTGAATGCGGAGGAAGAACTCAAAGAAGCAGCCCGGCTTGGCGTTGACGGGCTCGCGACCGACGATCCCTGCGCCGCACGGAAGATTCTGCAGGAGGGAATGCCTGCCGGGATCAGCCGAACCGGGTCCTGAGGTAACCGTCGAGGCGCTCCAGCGCCTCGGGCATATCCTGTCTCCCGTAGCCGAACCGGATATGGGCGTCGCCGTGCTCGAAGACGGTTGCCGGGACGAGGAGGACGCCTGCCGACTCGAGCAGATCGGTGCAGAATGCAGAAGCGCCTGCCTCACCCTTGAGCCTGGGAAACGCCGTTGTTCCTCCCCGGGGACGGACCCACGAGAAGAGGCCGCTCCAGTCCGCAAAGAAGCGCTCCAGCAGCCCGACATTCCGCCGCACGATCTCCAGGTTCCGGGCGACGATCTTGCCCCGGTGGCGGAGCGCGATCCCTGCGAAGAACTCGCCGGGCGCGCTGTTGCAGATGGTCGAGTAGTCCTTGTAGCTCGCAAGCCGGCCGAGCAGGTCCCGGTCGCGGGTCACGATCCACCCTACACGGAGCCCGGCAAGCCCGTATGCCTTCGAGACATCTCCGAGCGAGACGTGACCCCCCGGCAGCTCCGCCATGGCAGGGAGGCGATCGTCGGCCCGGTGCTCGAGGAATCGGTAGACCTCGTCGGAGAAGATGGTGATGCCCCGCTCCTCCGCAAACCGGACCAGGGCCCTAACGTCGCCCTCCGGGAACTGGTAGCCGGTGGGGTTGTGCGGGGAGTTGATGACGATTACCTTCGTTGCCGGCCGGACCAGGTCCTGCAGCGCCCCGATATCCGGACTCCAGCCCTTCTTCTCATCCATCCGCCAGAGCGTGACGTCGCATCCGATCGAGCGGGCGATCTCGTAGAGCGACTGGTATGCAGGGAACTGGACGATGACGTGATCGCCGGGCCGCAGAGCGGCCATCATGAACGCCATGATCCCTTCGGATGCCCCGTTGAACGTGACGACCTCATCAGGCGTTATCCCCGAATACTGTTCGGCGATCGCCTCCCGGAGCCAGGGGCTCCCGGCCGGCTCGACGTAGCCGAGCCGCATCCGCAGGAGGTTCTCTTCGGACCCGGGCTCAAGGGAGAGGAGTTCCTGCACGCTCATCGTCTCGCTGTCGGAGGCACCGAGCACGTAAGGAGCCCGGAACTCGCGTTCGGCCAGGAACCGCTCCAGCCTGAACTCGCGTATCGCCATCTCCGGTCACCGGCCCCTTCCGTTCAGACGAGCGTCCCCGGCAGATGCTTGAGGAGCCACGCCTTCACCTCGACGTAGAGGCTCTCGGCCACCTCGTCGAGGATGTGGCCCGCCCCTTCGTAGATGACCAGCCGCCTGGGCTCGCCGGCACGCCGGTAGACCTCTTCTGAGAACCGGTGGGAGAGGACCGGATCGGCATCCCCGTGGACCAGCAGGACGGCTGCCCGTCCGGCGAGCCCTGAAATCGGTCCGGTCCCGGTCTCCTGCGTCGAGATGGCGACGACGGCCCTGACCGCCGGGTTGCTTGCCGCCGCCTGGATCGCCACCGCACCCCCGAACGAGTGTCCGACGAGGCCGATAGCCGTGATGCCCTGGCTCTCAAGGTAGCGCAGCCCGATAACCGTATCGATGGTCGACTCCACGAGATCTCCCGGGTGCCGGTAGCGCACCCGGAGCGTGCTGATCCGATCGTTCCTGAGGTCTTCTGCCAGCCGCGGATACAGTTCCCGTCCCGGCGTGTCGAACCCGCCACCGGTCCCGCCCACCATGACGATGCCGTCCCGGGCCCCTTCCGCCTCGTAATAGCGGCAGGAGACGGTTCCTCGGTCGGTCTCGATCTCCACCAGATCGTACGCCTCGACAGGTTGCGGCACCCTTCTCACGGCCCTGGGGCGCACCTCGACCGTTGTAGCCTCCACTTCAACTGCAGCAGTCCCGAACATGGCAGGCAGTAGCCATCCCGCATACTTCTCTTTTGCGGCGGGATCCGGTACAACCCACGAGGAGATATCCTCGCGCGCCGGAGAGAGAACCGGTCTCCGGCGCCCGGCGCGATGGATCTGTACAAATCCGGGCAGAAAATACATTACTATTTATTACAAAATATAATGTGCAATGGATAAAATCGAGCGTAGACTCTTCCAGCATGCCGACAGCGCAACCGGGGCCTCCGGCAGTTCGGTGCACGCTGCTTCCCCCGGTGATGAGGAGACGGATGCAGACCTCCTCGACGCCTACTCCAGGGCCGTTGTCCAGGTCGTTCGCTCCGTGGGACCCGCGGTCGTGAGTGTTGTCGTGGGGAAGGATCCCCGCGGCCGGAGAGGCGACCCGGTCGGGGCGGGCTCGGGTGTCGTCGTGGCGCCGGACGGCTACGTCATGACCAACAATCATGTCGTGCAGGGGGCAGGGAGGATCGAGATCCGCACGGCGGACGGGACCGCCCTTCCGGCACGCCTGGCCGGGGCCGACCCGGCGACCGATCTCGCCGTGCTCCGGGCCGAGACCGGCGGGTTGCCGTACGCTTCGTTCGGGGACTCCACGGCGCTCTCGGTCGGCCAGCTCGCAATAGCCATCGGCAACCCGCTCGGCTTTGACTCGACCGTCTCGACGGGAGTCCTGAGCGCTCTCGGCCGGTCGCTCCGGAGCCGGGACGGCCGCCTGATCGAGAATATCATCCAGCATACCGCGCCGTTAAACCCCGGCAACTCCGGCGGCCCGCTGGTGGATTCCCGCGGCCGGGTCATCGGCATCAACACGGCGATCATCCCCATGGCCCAGGGCATCTGCTTCTCGATCCCCGCAAACACCGCCGCGTGGGTCCTCCCGCAGCTCGTCGCCCACGGCAGGGTCCGGCGCGGCTACCTCGGCATCGCCGACCAGGCCCGGCCGCTGGAGCGATCTCTCGTCGTGGCGATCGGGCTTAGCGCGAGCCAGGCGGTCGAGGTCCTCTCGGTGAATCGCACAAGCCCCGCCGGCAGGGCAGGGCTCCGGCCGGGCGACCTGATCATCGCCATCAACGAGACCGACGTTGCGTGCGTGGACGACCTGCACCGGTTCCTCGCCACCTGGCCCATCGAGAGACCGGCAACCCTGACGCTTCTTCGGGACGGGCGGCGGATCACGCTCCCGATCGTCCCGACGGAAGCCGTCGCGTGCCCTGCGGGGTGAGCGGCGGACGGGCCGTCCTGCCGGCTTCACCTGCGGCGGTTATGGGACCCACGTGATCCGGGGCTCCCGTCGATCCGGTTTCGGTAGGAGGGGGGCAGGGTAGCCGAAGATCAGTGGCGCCACAACCTGGTGATCGTCCGGGATCTTCAGTGCTGAAACGAGGTCGGGGTTCTCCTGGATGAGGGCCGCAGAACCGATCCAGCAACTGCCGATACCGAGTGCCCAGGCGGCAAGCATCATGTTCTCAGCGCAGAGCGAGCAGTCCAGAACGCTCGATACGACGTCGCGGGCGCCGAGGACCAGGACCAACACCGGAGCGTTGTAAAATATGCTGTAATCCGGATTCCTGAGCGCTGCAAGGAACTCTTCCGTCTCCGGGCGGGATTCCTCCTGGATCTTCTCTGCAAGGATCGGTTTGCAGTAGTCGGACGCCCGCCGCATCAGGTTCCTATCCCTCACAACCACGAACTGCCAGGGCTGAAGCCCGAGCGCGGTCGGGGCCTGGATGCCCGCGGCGATGATCGACCTGATGGCCGTCTCCGGAACCTCCCGGTCGGTATAGTTCCTGACGCTCCGGCGTTCCCGTATCACGGTGAGGATCTCTACCGGCTCTATGTCTGTCAGCATGGATTCTCCTATGGCCTGCCGTCTGTATTTATGTCTTGGCGAGGATGGCAGCGCACCCCTCACCGCAGGATGGAGAACCCGTCAAACTCTCCTGAATACGCCTCCCGGACGACCTGCACGTCCTCGACACGGGCCGCGGCCGGACCCCGGCGGCAGAACCCGACCATTTGTTGCACCTGTTCGTCCTCCCCCTCAAAGACCGCCTCCACGCGGCCGTCGGGAAGGTTCCTCACCCATCCGGTGACGCCTTTCGCCTGTGCTTCGTCTTCCACGGCCCACCGGAACCCGACACCCTGCACACGCCCGCTGACCAGTACGCGCACCCGCACCATCATGCCTCAGATCTCGACGCGGGAGGATTTATCCACATCTTATTGGATCTGCGGGCGCGGGATCGGGCCCCAATGCTGCGAACCAGCCAGATTGTCCTCAAAATTTCCGGAGAGCCTGGAGAACGTGCAGGTTACGTCCCGGGATGCGATAGAACTCTTTTTATCTATCCGGGGTTCAACCAGTACAGCTGTTGGATTCCAGTACAGCTGTTGCATTCAACACCGCTGTTACGCTCCAGCGCTGGAGGGAGATAACGGACTCACACCCGAATCGGGCACCCTGCGATCCTGCGGTACTCGACGCTTTGGACGACGGGCTTCTCGTGATAAGCAGTGACCGGAAGGTTCTCCGGTACAACCCGGCCCTCGCCCGGACTCTTGCGATCCGGCAGGAGGATACCGTTGGGATGGACCTCTCCTCTCTCTTCCGCAGGTACCTCCTGCCCGTCACCGACGACGACGCCGCAGCACGCCTGCTCCTGCAGGCTATCGAGAATGGCGCCGACCTGCCGGTAACCCTCTGTCGCATCAGGGCACCCGACGGCACCCGGCGCTGGCTATCGATATCGAGTATACCGGCCGATAACGGATCCGGGGAGCGGCTCGTAAGGGTCCGGGACGCAACCGCGGACCTCCACGCGCACCATTTCATGGCCGGGCTCGACGCATCGCCGGTGGTCGTCTTCGCACAGGATACGGACCTCCGCTATGTCTGGTCATACAACCAGCAGCTGGGGCTCACGGATGCGTCCATCATCGGCATGCGGGACGAAGAGGTCTTCCTGCCCGACGAGGCGGCCCACCTTACCGCGCTCAAGCGCAGGGTCCTCCTCTCCGGGGAGACCCTCCGAACGGAGGCGACCCTCACCGCCGGAGGCGAGTCGCATGTCCGGGACCTGACGTTGAAGCCGCTCCGGGATGCGGAGGGGAGGATAGTCGGGGTTGTCGGGACCGCACTCGATGTGACCGAGAGGGACCTGGCCGAGGAGGAGCTCCGGGTCAAGACGCGCGAACTGAAGAAGAGGGTGGACGAACTCCGGTGCCTCTATGCCATCACGCACCTCATCGAGGTGGCGGGGGCAACGCCTGAAGTGTTCCTCCAGGCGGTTGCCGATATTCTCCCCTCGGGCTGGCAGTACCCGGACGACACCGCGGTCCGGATCCGGGTCGACGACCGCGAGTATTGCCGCGGTGAGCCGGGAGCGTCCCCCTGGAAGCAGGAGAGCCCGATCGTCGTCCACGGTGCCCGGGTCGGTGAGGTCGAGATCCGGTACGTCTGCGAGAAACCGGAGGCTGCCGAAGGCCCGTTCCTGCGGGAGGAGCGGATGCTGCTTGACGCCGTCGCAAAACGGCTCGGCCGGGTCATCGAGCGGGTTCAGGCTGAGGCGGCGCTCCAGAAGAGCGAGGAGAAGTTCCGGGGCATCGCCCAGCGGAGTTTCGACCTCATCGTTACGTCGTATCTCGATGGGGGGCTGAACTATATCTCCCCGGCAATGGAGCGTATTCTCGGGTACTCTCCCGATGAGATGAAGGGGACCGAGTGGGAGGATTATATCCTCCCCGCAAGCCTTCCGGTCTGGGAGCGGGGGCGCCGGAGGGTCCTCAGGGGCGAGCAGGTCGAAGGGCTCCAGGTCAGGGTCCGGCGCAAAGACGGGGAGGATGCCGTGCTGGAACTGAACGAGTCGCCGATCTTTGAGAAGAGAACTGTGGTGGGGTTCCAGGCCGTCGGGAGGGACATCTCCGAGCGTATCCTGTACGAGCGGCTCCGCGAGCAGGCCCTGGATATGACCGAGCGGAACATCGCGCAGTTCGCCGTTCTTGCCGATCATGTCCGCCATCCGCTCCAGGTGATCATGGGGGTCGCCGACCTGCTTGACAACGAGGAGGCCGCAGAGAAACTCCGCGAGCAGGTCCGGCGGATCGACAAGCAGATCGACCACCTGGACCAGGAATGGGTGGAGTCCCGGGCGATCCGGGAGTTCCTGAAGCGCTACGAGCTCTGAAAACTACCGCCGGCGGTGGCCCTTGCCGGGAGGACGGCAGGATGCCGGCAGCGCCTCCCGTATGGCAGCAAGCGTCTCCGGCAGGAGAGAGCCTTTCTTCCCGACGACGTCTGCCGGCCGGATGGTGGAAGGGTATGCGGTGAGGGCGTAGCTCTCCCCGAAGAGGTCGAGCCCGCCGCGGGCAAAGTCCTCGAGCGAGAGCGGGATAGAGGGGCCGTCGAAGGATGGGCTGCTCGACACCGGACAGACGAGCAGGTTACCGTTCTCGCCCGTAGAGATAACCACTACCGGGCGCACCTTACATGCTCCGGGACCCCCGATGCGCACGGAGGCTAAAAGGACGTCGCCGCCGGTGTAATGCCCCATGTACCTATAGATTGCCCCGGAACCGATAAGAGGGTTGTTCCTTGTTCATGCCCGGAACGGCAGGAGGGACCGTTCCGGGCGGGCGTGAGGTCGTTAAAAAGGGGGAGAGAGCAGCGCTCCCTCCGGTATGCTCTTATGGGGAGTGTCCTTTTGTGTTTCCGCGGGGCTGCTGTCCTGCTTCATCGGACCCGTGCCGGTTCTTCACCTTCTCTTTTGCGTTCACGTTTACCTGTGCGTTCTCGCCCTTATTCCCGTCGCCCGGGTTGATCACGGAGACGGCACCGCTCCCGGCCACCGCGACGGACCCGTTCTCTCCTGGCAGGCTGCCGGTCACGGTCAGGTTGCCGTCGCCGGCGGCAAGATCGAGATCCTTTCGGTCGTACTTCAGGATGAGCGTGCCGCCGTCCTTCATACAGACGTTCACCTTCCTGGGCGTCGCGTTGCCTATCGTGAAGGCCGCCGGATCCGGCAGCGCCGCATGTTTGTTGCCGGCGTCATCGAAGCCGAACCATCCGGCAAGGCTGACGAAGACGGTCATGATGCCGTTGCTCTTCTGATTTGCGGTCCGCGGGGCAACCTTCACCTCGACGGGTGCGGGGCTCACGGTCACGTTCAGGGTGTCGCAGGCGACGGCGCCTGTTTCGTTGTTTTCGACCTTTACCGTGACGGTGTAGGCGCCGGCGGCGAGGTAGGTGAAGGTATCCTGTATGGTACCATTATAGGCGTCGTCCGGCACGATCCCGGGGAGCGTCGTTGTCGTGCTCCAGTTGATGGAGGCGCTCATGTTCCGGGCGTCAAGCGTCTCCGTGTCGTTGCAGACGGCGAGGATGGTGACCGGTTCGCCTGCGAACACGGCGCGGTCGCCCCCTGCGTCGACCGTGAGGGCGGCCTGCACGGCAGGAACCGCCACGGCAAGGGTGATCAGCAGGATGAGGATTCGGATCGGTGTATCATGTCTCATGGGAGCTCGTCTCCAGAGGATACTTGAGATCCTCCTCTATTTGACCGCGTTGAGCTTCCCGGTTCAACCGATAACCCGGTCGGCACCTGCCTATAGCCGGAGCAGCCGGGCGTTGACCGCGACGATGACGGTGCTTGCGCTCATCAGCACCGCTCCTATCGCCGGCGTGAGGATGATGCCTGCTCCGAAGAGTGCGCCGGCCGCGAGCGGGATGGCAACGGTGTTGTAGCCGGTCGCCCAGAGGAGGTTCTCAAGCATCTTCCGGTAGGTCTTCTTCGCGAGCCCGATGACCGCCGCCGCGTCGCGGGGATCGCTCCTCACGAGGACGATGTCGGCGCTCTCAACGGCCACATCGGTCCCTGCCCCGATGGCGATCCCGACGTCGGCCGCGACAAGCGCGGGGGCGTCGTTGATCCCGTCCCCGACCATCGCGACCGTCCGGCCCGCGGCCCCGAGCCGCCGGATCTCCTCCGCCTTCTCCGCGGGCAGCAGCCCGGCGAGCACCCGGTCGATCCCGACCGCCCGCGCGACCGCGCGGGCGGTTCGCGCGTTGTCGCCGGTGATCATCGCGACGTCCTTCCCCGCCGCCCGGAGCGCCGCAACCGTTTCCGCGGCGCCTTCCTTCACCGTATCGGCGACGGCGATGACGCCCGCCGCGACGTTGTCCGCGGCGAGAAGCACCGCGGTCTTCCCCTCCGCCTCGCGCGCGGCGAGCGCCTCCTCCGCCGCCGACAGGTCGACCCCCCGCTCGCGGGCGAGCGCCGCGCTCCCGACGAGCAGGGCGGTCCCGCCATACGACGCCTCGACGCCCCGCCCCCCCCGCGAGACGAACGAGTCAGGATCCGGCGGTTCGATCCCCCGCCCGCGCGCCTCGGCGACGATCGCGCCGCCGAGCGGGTGCTCGGAGCGCTTCTCGGCGACGGCGGCGAGACGCAGGACCTCCTGCGCGCCGCGCCCGCCGAGCGGCGTTACATCGGTGACGACGGGCGCGCCGAGGGTGAGCGTGCCGGTCTTGTCGAAGACGACGGTGTCCACGCGGGCGGCGGTCTGGAGCGCGGCGGCGCTCTTGACCAGTATCCCGCGCGCGGCGGCCATCCCGACGCCCACGACGACCGCCGTCGGGGTGGCGAGACCGAGCGCGCAGGGGCAGGCGACCACGAGCACCGAGACGGCGACGGTCAGGGCGAACCCGAGCCCCCGCCCGGCGCCGATCCAGACCGCGAACGAGACGAGGGCGACGAGGAGGACCGCGGGGACGAAATACGCCGCGACAGAATCCGCCAGCTCCTGCACCGGCGCCCGCGACGCCTGCGCCTCGCGCACGAGCGCGACCACGTGCGCGAGGAAGGTGTCGCTCCCCGTCCTGGTCGCCTCGAAGGTGAACGAGCCCGGGCCGTTGATCGTGCCTCCCGTCACCTCGTCCCCCGGGCGCTTGGGGACCGGCATCGGCTCCCCCGTGACCATCGACTCGTCGATACACGACTCCCCGTCCTTTACCCGGCCGTCCACCGGCACCTTCTCCCCCGGCCTCACCACGACGACGTCGCCGGGGACGACCTCCTCCACCGGCACCGCCGTCTCGCCCCCCGCCGTGCGCACGACCGCGGTCCGGGACTCCCGGCCGACGAGGAGGCGGAGGGCCGACGAGGTTTTGCCCCTCGCCGCCGCCTCGAGCCAGCGGCCGAGGAGGATGAACGCGATGAGCATCCCGGCCGTCTCGTAGTAGAGGTGCCCGCCGCCGTGCGCCGGGCCCGACGCGGGATGGCGGAGGGATTCCGCGACGCTGAAGAGGAACGCCGCGCCGGCGCCGAGGGCGACGAGGGTGTCCATCGTGGCGCGGCCGGTGCGGAGGATCGCGAGGAGCCCCCGCCTGAAGAGCGGGAGACCCGCCCCGACGATCGGGACGCAGAAGATGAACTGGATGAGCGCGCCGTGCCGGGCGATCCACGGCGGGAGGCTGATCCCCGCCATCGGCGCCATCGAGACCCAGAGGAGCGGAACCGCGAACGCCGCCGAGACGAGGACGCGCGCGCGGAGGCCGGCCGTCTCCCGGAGGCGCTCCCGCTCCGCCGCCTCCTCCCCCCCGCCGTCTGCCCGCAGCACACCGAAGCCGGCCCCCTCGATCGCCCGCTCGAGGGCGCCGGGCTCCGCGGCGGCGGGATCGCAGTCGACGGTCACCTCGCGCGAGACGAGGTCCGCGCGCGCCGACGAGACCCCGGGGACGGCGAGGAGCGCCTCCTCGACCCTTCGCACGCAGGAGGCGCAGTGGAGCCCCGTGATCCGTATCCTGCGCCTCATCGCGCCCCCGTGCCCTCGCGCATCTTCGATCCCCCGGGATCGGGCGCCTCCCGGCCGGCCGCATCCCTCGTTCAGGGAATCAGTGCTCCATCTTGTGCCGGCACTCCCCGCACTCGATCTGGATCGTGTAATGGATGATGCCGAACTCCGACTTCAAGATTTTCCCCGCGGCGTCGAGGATGGCGGTCGACCTGCTGATCGGCATGTCGTCGATCTCGATGTGGCCGCTCATCGAGTGAAGCCCCGACGTGATCGTCCAGACGTGCACGTCGTGGACGCGCCGAACCCCCTCCACGCGGGAGAGCCGTTCGGCGATGGCGGGGATATCCACCCCCTCCGGCGTGGACTGGAGAAGAATCTCCACCGACTGCCGGATGAGCCGGTACGCCCAGGCGAGGATCAGGGCGCAGACCAGCACGCTCAGGAGCGGGTCTATCCAGTTCCAGCCCGTCAGGATGATGACCAGCGCCCCGCCGCTGACCACGACCGACGAGAAGAGGTCGCCGAGCATATGGACGAAGGCGCTTTGGACGTTGAGATCGTCGCGCGCCGATTCCCGGAGGATGAGCGTGGTCGCCACGTTGACCCCGAGGCCGACGACGGCCACCGCCAGCATCCAGCCCCCGGCCACCGGGACGGGGTCGATGAGCCGCTTCACCGCGAACCAGACGATGAAGCCGGTGATGACGAGGAGGGTCGCCCCGTTGAAGAGGGCGGCGAGGATCTCGACGCGGTACAGACCGAAGGTTCTCCGGTCCGTGGCCGGCCGCCGGGCGACGGCGACGGCGAAATAGCTGACGATCAGGGAGAAGCCGTGCGTGAGCATGTGCCCCGCGTCGCTGACGAGCGCGAGGCTCCCCGCGAGGATGCCGGCGACGCACTCCACCGCCATCGCCGCGAGCGTGATGGCGACACAGGCGCCGAGCCGGCGCTGCCCCTTCTCCCTCCCCCGGAGGAAATGCAGGTGCGCGTGACGGCCCTCGCGGGGCCGAATCGACGACTCATCCGTCATGGTCGGGATGCGCCGCTCCCTTCCCGCGGCAGCCGGGGCACTCCTTCACCGTTGTGCCGCACGCGGGGCAGACCGCGCAGGGGCCGTCCCCCGTCTTTCCGGTCCACCCCTTCTCGCATACAGGACAGAGGTACGTGACGTGCGTATGCGCCGGCACCCTCAGCCGCCGGAACCGGTGCATGACCACCTTCACCTTGCAGGCGGGACAGAGTCCCGGCGCCTTCCCACCGGTCCCCCCGGGCGCGGCGCACCCGAGAAGCGCCGAGAGGAGTACGAGGGCTCCCCGCCGAACCAGAAGGTTGTTCATGCCGATCCCTCCTCCGGTGCGCCCCTGTGCGGGAAGGGAACGCCTACGCCTTCCCCTCGCCTGCGGGGAGCGTCTCCGCGACGCGGCGCCCGAGCGCCGCGCATTCGGCAAGCGCCCCGTCATCGGGGACATAGCGGACGCTCACGCCATCGCCGACGAGCCCCACCTGCATCTCTTTCAGGAGGCCGTTCAGGATCTTCACCGACTCGCCGCTCCAGCCGTAGGAGCCGAA
>DALN01000149.1:11970-14144 GCA_002499455.1 Methanoculleus sp. UBA77
GGCGAGCCGACGAGGAGGGCGCCCGCATCGAGCAGCTCGGTCGCCGCGTCGCTCCGGTGATTCGCCCCGAGCGGGAGGATCTTCACCTCCGCCCCGCCCGCGACGACCCCCTCGCCGATCAGACGGGCCATCCGGTGCGTGCTCCCCCACATCGTGTCGTAGATGATCACCGCCTTGCGCCTCGGCGTCCGCCTCGCCCACGCCGCATAGCGTTCGACGATCCCCGCGACGTTGCCCCGCCAGATCGGCCCGTGGTCGGGGGCGATGATCCGCGGGGAGATGCCGAGGGACGGCAGTTTTCCGAGGAGGGCCGCGACGAGCGGGGAGAACGGCATCAGGATGTTCGCGTAGTACTTCGCCGCCTCCCGCTCCAGCAGATCCGCGGGGAGCTCGTCGTCGAAACGCTCGCCGGAGGCCAGGTGCATCCCGAACGCGTCCTGCGAGAAGAGGAGGCGGTCGTTGGGCATCCAGGTGAACATGCTGTCCGGCCAGTNNCGCCAGATGACGCCGTGGCTCGGGGCGATCATGTCGATGTCGAGCCCGCCGAGCGCTTCGAGCGCCTTCACGACGTTGCGCGAATACGGCATGACGATGTTCGCGTAATATTTCTTGGCTTGGGCGAGGACTTCGGGCAAGCCCACTTCGTCATCGAAGTGCTTCGACGATGCGAAGTGCTGGCCGAAGGCGTCGTTGCTGAACAGGATGTTCTCCTCTGTCATATAGGTGAACATGCTGTCCGGCCAGTGGAGCATCCGCGTCTCGTGGAAGGAGAGGTTCACCCCGCCGAGGTTCATCTGCTCGCCGTTCTTCACCGCGACGAGGCCGGGGCCGAGGCGGAAATGGTCCGCGAGCGCCTTCACCCCCATCGCGGAGGCGAAGACCGCGTCGGGCTTCACCGCGGCGATCGTCTCGGGCAGGCAGCCGGAGTGGTCCATCTCGGAATGGTTCGAGATGATATAGTCGATCCGCCCGGGGTGGACCACGGAGGCGATGCGGGCGAACATCTCGTCCCTGAACGGGGCCTTGACCGTGTCAATCAGGATGATCTTGTCGGCGACGATCAGGTAGGCGTTGTAGGTGGTGCCCCGGGTCGTGGCGTAGCCGTGGAAATTGCGCACCGCCCAATCCGTCGCCCCGACCCAGTACACCCGATCGGTCACCTGAACCGCGCTGAACGAGTCCGTCATGGCAAAGCCCTCCGCGCCGGCGCACACGCGCCCATTGTGCGGGCGGACGCGCGGCGCGTCAATGGCCAAACGCCGCCTTCCGTTGACGTATGTCCGCCCGGCGGATCGCCGGTTACCTGCCGCCCAGCGCCTCCGCCAGATCCTTTTCCGGATCGCCCGAGATCGGCCTGATGTCGAATCGCTCCACCAGCACCTTCAGGATCCCCGGGGAGACGAACGCCGGCAGCGACGGCCCCAGCCGCATTCCCCGGATGCCGAGATAGAGCAGCGACAGCAGGATCGCCACCGCCTTCTGCTCGTACCAGGAGAGGATGAAGGTGAGCGGCAAATCGTTCACCCCGCAGCTGAACGCCCCCGCGAGCGCCTGCGCGACCTTCACCGCCGAGTAGGCGTCGTTGCACTGCCCCATGTCGAGGAGGCGGGGGATGCCGCCGATCGTCCCGAGCTTCGCCTGGAGGCTGTTGAAGCGGTACTTGCCGCAGGCGAGGGTGAGGATGATGGAGTCCTTGGGGGCCTTCTCGACGAACTGGGTGTAGTAGTCGCGGCCGGTCTTGGCGCCGTCGCATCCGCCGACGAGGAAGATGTGCTTGATGGCGCCGGCCTTGACGGCCTCGATGACCTTGTCCGC
This sequence comes from Methanoculleus sp. UBA77, assembly GCA_002499455.1. Classification (GTDB taxonomy): domain Archaea; phylum Halobacteriota; class Methanomicrobia; order Methanomicrobiales; family Methanoculleaceae; genus Methanoculleus. Next base: position 13,786 of record DALN01000149.1, read on the forward strand.
CACGGCCATGACGGCGTGGTGGCCGAAGCCGGTCATCAGCGGCTCCCAGTGCTTCGCCTCCTGCCAGCCGCCGAGGGAGAGGGCGTGCTGGATCATCGCGGAGAAGTCCTTGCGGCCGTTGGCGTCCGCCTTGATGTGCTTCGTGCCGGGCCAGCCGACGTCGGCCGTCGTGTAGATCTTGTCGAGGTACGACGGGCGGGGCGGCATGATGCAGTTGGTGGTGAAGAGCACGACGCCGGGCATGTTGTCGAACTCCTTCTGCTGGTTCTGCCAGGCGGTGCCGAAATTGCCCTTGAGCTGCGGATGCTTCTTGAGTTCGGGATAGGCGTGCGCCGGCAGCATCTCGCCGTGGGTGTAGA
>DALN01000078.1:0-2070 GCA_002499455.1 Methanoculleus sp. UBA77
TGGGTGCGCTCCCGGTCGTCTTCACCGGCTACCAGAAGGTCATCGACGAGGCCCCCCACAAGAAGTTCGCCGACGCCTGGGGCTTCCCCGACGGCATCTGCGAGCCCAAGAACGGCTATGAGGTCACCGTCATGATGGACGTCCTGACCGAGAAGCCCGGCGAACTCAAGTGCATGTACATCATGGGCGAGAACCCGATGCTCTCCGACCCTGACCTCAACCATGTCCGGCATGCCCTCGAGAGCCTTGAGTTCCTCGTGGTCCAGGATATCTTCCTGACCGAGACCGCCGAACTCGCCGACGTCGTTCTGCCGGCCGCCTGCTACGCGGAGCGCGACGGCACCCAGACCAGCACCGAGCGGCGTGTCCAGATGTGGCGCAAGGCCCAGAACCCGCCCGGCGAGGCGAAGGAAGACTGGAAGATCATCAGCGAACTCGCGGCAAAGATGGGCTATGCCAAACAGTTCCCCTACCGGAGCGCTGAAGAGATCTTCAACGAGATTGCGAAGGTCACTCCCTCCTATGCCGGCATGACCTACCAGCGTCTTAACAAGCCTGAAGCCCTCCACTGGCCCTGCCCCTCCGCCGATCACCCGGGCACGCCGATCCTTCATCGGGAGAAGTTCGCCCACCCCGACGGTCTCGGCATCTTCACCCCGATCGAGTGGAAACCCCCGGCGGAGGTGCCCGACGCGGAGTATCCGTTCGTCCTCACGACCGGCCGTGTCCTCTGGCACTGGCACACCGGCACCATGACCCGCCGGTCCGCGACGCTTGATGCCGAGGTCCCGACGGGCTGGATCGAGATCAACCCCGAGGACGCAAAGGCGCTCGGCATCAAGGACAGGGAGACGATCCGCGCGATCACCCGTCGTGGCTCGGTCGAAGTCCCCGCCAAGGTGACGAAAGACATCATGAAGGGTGTCATGTTCATGCCGTTCCACTTCAAGGAGTGCGCGGCAAACGTCCTGACGAACAACGCTCTCGACCCGATCGCCAAGATCCCGGAGTTCAAGGCCTGTGCTGTGAAGGTTGAGAAGATTACGGAGGCCTGAACATGGTAGTAAAAGGCGATATGTTCTACACGTGGGCGGCAGACCCCGGTGTCCTGGAGAAGGGCGAGTGCGGCGGAGCGATCACCGCCCTGCAGCAGTATGCTCTCAAGTCCGGCATGGTGGACGCCGTCCTCGCCGTCAGGAAAGGCGCAGACCTCTACGATGCCGTCCCCACGATCATCACCGATCCCGCCGAGCTCGCACAGACCGCAGGCTCCCTCCACTGCGGGACGCTCCTGCTCTCGAAGCTGGTGAAGGATTACCTTGATGCCAACAAGAACGTACGGCTCGGTGTCACGGTCAAGGGCTGCGACACGATGGGTCTCATCGAGCTTGCCAAGCGGAACGCGGTCGACATGGATCGCCTGCTCCTGCTCGGCGTCAACTGCGGCGGATCGGTCAGCCCGGTCTCCGCCCGGAAGATGATCCGCGAGAAGTTCGAGGTCGACCCCGACTCGGTCCACAAGGAGGAGATCGACAAGGGCCAGTTTATCATCGAGTACGAGGGCGGCCACAAGGGCATCAAGATCGACGAGCTCGAGGACGAGGGCTTTGGCCGCCGGTCCAACTGCCGCCGCTGCCTCTACAAGGTCCCTCGCCAGGCGGACCTTGCCTGCGGCAACTGGGGTGTCATCGGGGAAAAAGCCGGCAAGGCCACCTTCGTCGAGGTCTGCTCCGAGAAGGGTGCGAACCTCCTCGATGCCGCCGCAAAAGCCGGGGCCGTCAAGACTGAGCCTGCAAACCCGAAGGGGATCGAGATCCGCGGCAAGGTCGAGGGCGCCATGCTCGGTCTCGGCAACAAGTGGCGGAAGAAGAACTTTGGAGAACTTGCATCCGATCTCTGGGGCACCATCGGCCGCGAGACCGGTCGGTGCATCAAGTGCTACTCCTGCATTGAGAACTGCCCTGTCTGCTTCCCGGTTGCAGAGGATCTCAAAGGGAACTCCAGGATGATCACCTCCGGAGAGGTTCCGCCGAACCCGATGTTCCACCTCCGGCGGTTTGCGCACATCTC
>DALN01000078.1:2090-3319 GCA_002499455.1 Methanoculleus sp. UBA77
TTCGAGCCCAAGCTCGGGAAGGCACCCTACTCCAACTAACTATTTTTTCTTTCATACCAGGATCCATCGCGCGCCGCTCCATGTGCGCAGCTCCATTCCGGCACCGATAGTATGTCTAAATTGTCATATCCCGGTAGTTGTTCGGAATTCGATATTTTTTCCGGGGATCGAGGTCTCACAGCCCACACTTATTCATCAAAAACCGAGGTGTTAATCATTACAATTAAATATGCCTAACCTCGAACTTTATGTATCCGAGGTTTTTACCATGGATCTCAAGTACGTACAGACAACATGCCCGTACTGCGGTACGGGATGCAGCTTCAACCTCGTCGTGAAGGACGGGAAGGTTGTCGGCACACAACCTTACCACCGCTCACCCGTCAACGAGGGGAAGGTCTGCCCGAAGGGCACCTACGCTCACGAGTTCGTGAACAGCCCCGACCGCCTGACGAAGCCGCTCATCAAGAAGGACGGCAAGTTCGTCGAGGCGACCTGGGACGAGGCTTACGACCTGATCGCACAGAAGTTCAAGTCCTACAAGCCCGACGAGTTTGCCGCGCTCGCATCGGCCAGGGTCTCGAACGAAGAGAACTACCTGATGATGAAGTTCGCCCGCGGCGTCATGAAGTCCCGGCACGTCGACCACTGCGCCCGGCTCTGCCACGCATCCACCGTCGCCGGCCTCGCCGCATCGTTCGGCTCCGGTGCGATGACCAACTCCATCGGCGACATCGCCGAATCGAAGTGCGTCTTCGTCCTCGGCTCCAACACCCTCGAGCAGCACCCGCTGATCGGCCGTAAGATTGTCCAGGCGAAGCAGAACGGCGCGAAGGTCATCTGCGCTGACCCGCGCTACACCCCGACCGCCCGGCTTGCCGATCTCTACATGCCGTTCGTCTCCGGAACCGATGTCGCGCTCCTCAACGGCCTGATGCAGGAGATCATCAAGAACGGCTGGGAAGACAAGGAGTTCATTGCCAAGCGGACGAAGGACTACGAGAAGCTCAAGGAGGTCGTCATGAAGGAGACCTACAGCCTTGAGAACGTCTCGAAGATCACCGGTATCCCTGCTGACCAGCTCAAGCAGGCTGCCGAGTGGTTCGGCACCACGAAGCCCGGCGCGATCCTCTACTCGATGGGTATCACCCAGCACACCGTCGGTGTCGACAACGTCCGGTCGGTGGCAAACATCCAGATGCTCACCGGCAACCTGGGCAAGCCCGGCG
>DALN01000078.1:3412-17188 GCA_002499455.1 Methanoculleus sp. UBA77
TACATCATGGGCGAGAACCCGATGATCTCCGACCCGGACATCAACCACGTTAAGCACGCCCTTGAGAGCCTTGAGTTCCTCGTGGTTCAGGATATCTTCCTGACCGAGACTGCCGAGCTCGCCGACGTCGTCCTGCCTGCGGCATGTTACGCAGAGCGCGGCGGCACCCAGACCAGCACCGAGCGGCGTGTCCAGATGTGGCGCAAGGCCCAGAACCCGCCCGGCGAGGCGAAGGAAGACTGGAAGATCATCAGCGAACTCGCGGCAAAGATGGGCTATGCCAAGCAGTTCCCCTACCAGGATATCGAGGAGATCTTCAACGAGGTCGCCGCCCTTACCCCGTCCTACCACGGCATGAACTACGAGCGGCTCAACCGGCCTGAAGCCCTCCACTGGCCCTGCCCATCCGAGGAGCACCCGGGCACGCCGATCCTCCACAAGGAGAAGTTCGCCCACCCCGACGGTCTCGGCATCTTTGCCCCGATCGAGTGGAAACCCCCGGCGGAAGTCCCCGACGCGGAGTATCCGTTCGTGCTCACGACCGGCCGTATCCTCTGGCACTGGCACACCGGTTCCATGACCCGCCGGTCCGCGACCCTTGATGCCGAGGTCCCGACGGGCTGGATCGAGATCAACCCCGAGGACGCAAAGGCGCTCGGCATCAAGGACAAAGAGATCGTCCGCGCGATCTCCCGCCGTGGCTCGGTCGAAGTCCCCGCCAAGGTGACGAAAGACATCATGAAGGGTGTCATGTTCATGCCGTTCCACTTCGCCGAGTGTGCGGCGAACATCCTGACGAACAACGCTCTCGACCCCATTGCCAAGATCCCGGAGTTCAAGGCCTGTGCTGTGAAGGTTGAGAAGATTACGGAGGCCTGAAAATGGCAGCGAAAGGAGACACGTTCTACGCCTGGGCAGCCGACGCCGCCTGCCAGGAGAAGGGCGAGTGTGGCGGAGCGGTCACCGCTCTGCTGACGCACGCGCTTAAGTCCGGCATGGTGGACGCTGTCCTTGCCGTCAAGAAGGGACAGGATCTGTACGACGCCGTCCCCACACTCATCACCGACCCCGCCGAGATCGCACAGACCGCCGGCTCCCTCCACTGCGGGACGCTCCTGCTCTCGAAGCTGGTCAAGAAGTACCTTGACGGCGCCGAGAAGATGCGGATCGCCGTCCCGGTGAAGGGCTGCGATGCGATGGGCCTGTACGAACTTGCCAAGCGCAACCAGGTCAACCTGGACAACGTCCTCATGATCGGCCTCAACTGCGGCGGATCGGTCAGCCCGGTCTCTGCCCGGAAGATGATCGCCGAGAAGTTCGGGGTCAACCCTGACGACGTTGTCAAGGAAGAGATCGACAAGGGCCAGTTCATCATCGTCACGAAGGACGGCCAGCACAAGGGCATCTCGATCGACGAGCTCGAGGAAGAAGGCTTCGGCCGCCGCTCGAACTGCCGCCGCTGCAAGATGAAGGTCCCCCGCCAGGCAGACCTCGCCTGCGGGAACTGGGGTGTCATCGGCGACAAGGCCGGCAAGGCAACCTTCGTCGAGGTCTGCTCCGAGAAGGGTGCAAACCTCCTCGACGGTGCCGTGAAGGCCGGGGCTGTCAAGACCGACGCCGTGCCCGCAAAGGCACTCGAGATCCGCGGCAAGGTCGAGAACGCGATGCTGAAGCTCGGCGACAAGTGGCGGGCACGCTACTTCGAGGGCCTCGGCGAAGGGAATGACCGCCTGAAGAAGATCATGGACGAGACGAGCCGGTGCATCAAGTGCTACGCCTGCATCGAGAACTGCCCGATCTGCTACTGCGTCGAGTGCAGCACGAAGAAGTCCTACCTTGTCGAGCCCGGTCAGGTCCCGCCGCCCTTCATGTTCCACCTGATCCGCTACGCCCACATCTCCGACTCGTGTATCAACTGCGGCCAGTGCGAAGAACACTGCGCGATGGATATCCCGAACGCGCTCTTCATGCACGCCCTGCAGGTCGACCTCCAGGAGATGTTCGGCCACACCCCGGGTGTGGACATGGAACTCCCGGTCCTCGCGCTCGTCGAGGAGAAGGCAGAGAGGAAGCGCCTCTCCGACACCGGCAGCGACCAGATCTTCAACATCTTCGAGTAAGGGAGATACCTCCCCCTCCTTTTTTGGGCAGACTGCAACCGGATAGCCACGGCTCCGGATATGAAGTTCGTGTGAGTGCGACCTGTCTTTATTCACTCGCGATTTACATGCGAAAAAGAAGAGAGTTGCCGGTTCACGGAACCGTGCGGGAGAGAGCCGGGATTGCAAACAGGTTCGCGAAGGTCTCTTCGTGGCCGTCAGGGAACCTGACTGTCGTCAGGTCCGGTGAGAAGTCGGCCTTGACCAGCGGCGCGAACCAGTAACTATCAAGCACCGCCTGAGCACCGGTGAAGTTGAGCGCCGGTGTTGAGTAGGTGTTCCCGCCCTCGATACTCCTGACCTTTGCAAACCGCTCGATCGAGAAGCGGGCGACATCGCTCTCGGCCGAGGTCACTGTTACGGGCGACCCGGTCGCCCCTTCGAGCGCGGACTTCAGTTCCTGCTCCGGCTGGGCGATCTTGAAGAAGACGGCGATTCTCTCGATCCACGAGAGTGTGTACTTGAAGGTGACGTCTGCGCTCCCGTCCTCGTTCACGATGATCTGAAGGTCGTCTGCGGTGAACGCCCCGGCCGGGGCTACTACAAACGCCAGGATCAGGAGGGAGGCGACCAGAACTCCGCGTTTCATCCTTGTACCTCGAACAAGCATTAGCCGTCCGGAAGTATAAACGTTTGGTGGTTCGCTCCCGTTCAGGATGGCCTGGAATTGCAGAGTTCCTGCCAGGGTTCACGAGGGAAAAGGATCTCTCGAAGAACCGCCTGCATGTATCTGGTGGTTTCCAGGGCAGTCCGGGGCACCGGGGGCTCATGGAGGCCCCTTCAATCCGAACCGGTTGGCCCCTGTGCGTCCCCTCAGTGTACCCGCAACCGGAGGTGCAGGTTGCGGTAGCCGGCCTCGGTAAGGCTGGCGGGAGGTATGTCTTCGGGAGGCTCCTCCATGAAGAGGAGGAACTCAATCCGGTCCACGTCGGGGTCCATGATCCGGAAGGTGTACGGCTGCTCGACGGTTCGGTTGTCCGGCACGGTGACCGAGAACCGGTCGAGGGGCGTCGCCGAGACGATCACCGTCTCGTTTGTTGTGCTATCGAACCTGCTCTTGACGGCAAACGTCTCCACGGTGTAAGCAACATCCCTTAATTCGTGGTTCCCTATCCCGATAATGACCGTTTGCGGCGTCCCCGCCATGAACTCCACCGGGTAATCGGCTGCCCTTCCGGTCGGGCCGAGGAGGTAGAACTCGGTGAACCTATCTCCCTCCTGCGGGCTCATGATGATGAAGATCGTCGTCCCGACGGCCGCGAGGAGGATGGCGATGAGGACGAGGCTCAGGACCTGTTCCTTCCGGGAGGTTGAACTGTCGGGGGTTTCCTCCCCGGTTGCCACTGTGTACCCTTCTGCTGTCCTCAGGCACCTTGCAGCGCAGTTCAGGTGCCCGATTCCGCCGGAACTGCCTCCTGGCAGGATGGCCGCTACTAGTGCGCAGGTGCCGACGATCCAGGGGTAGAATATCGTTACGTCCGACAGGAGCCTGTTGAGAGGGCCTGCGGAGGCTTCAGGCGGCATTCAGTTACCCCATAAAAAGGCATACTATAAATAAGTTCCCGCAGGAGAATCCTGTTCTCGTCCCCCCGCGGGGCCATGCAGGCTTTCGGAGGAGTGGAGCCTCGTGCGGATGAGTTGCAGGCGAGATCAGCATCTTTTAATTTGAGCGTGACCAATTTCCAATCATTATGCCCCGGGAAGAGAGAGGCGAGCGAGCGTTCACGGGCCTTGAGGCGGCCATCGTCTTCATCGCCTTCGTCGTCGTTGCATCGGTCTTCGCCTACGTCGTTCTCGGGGCGGGCATGGCTACGTCGCAGAAGAGCCAGGAGGTGGTACACACCGCTCTCGAGGAAGCCGGGTCAGCCCTCCGTCCGGGATATGCGGTGATCGTCAAACTGGATAGCAGTAAGGGCCTCCTTGAGTTTATGGAGTTTGACCTTGAGACCGCGACCGATCTCGCTTCGGTCGATATGGGGAGCATGGCCTACACCATCGTCACGACGGAGAACCTCTTCACGTCTCCTCCTGGAGACCTTAATGCAACGTGGACCTGGCGTTACCAGAAAGACACCGACGAGCTTCTGGAGTCAGGAGAGGTTGCCACGGTGAGACTGAATAATCTCACAAACACGGGCATCATGCATGGAGATACGTTCACTATTGAGATCACCGCCGCGGAAGGCGCCACCGCAACGCTGACGAGAACAATTCCTGCCGGTATTGGGAAGAATGTCTACGTCGAACTCTTCTGACGCCGGGTTCACCGGGCTTGAGGCGGCGATCGTCCTCATCGCCTTCGTCATAGTTGCAGCTGTCTTCTCGTTCGTCATCCTGCAGGCAGGCTTCTCTTCGGCGCAGCAGAGTCAATCGGTCATTCACGATGGCATTGGCCAGGCCGGATCGAGCTGCATGGTGACGGGCATCGTCTACGGCATCAGCGCCACTCCCGACTACGTCGATGCCATCGTCATCCCCATCGGCCTTACAGCCGGCAGCGAGCCGGTCGATATCACAACAGTCTCTGTCCGGCTTATCGGTTCCAAACACAGGGAGATCGTTGCCCAGAATGTCCCTCTGGCCGACGTTGTTCCAACATACGGAAAGTGGAGCGTCCAGCAGCGGGTGAACAGTAACGGCGATATGCTCCTTGAGGCTGGAGAGCAGTTTATGCTGAATGTTTCCCCCTGGGATCGGAAAGACTGCAGGCCGGACAGCTCCTTTGCGATCGAGATCAAACCTGCCGGGAGGGCGGCGCTCCGGGTGGAGAGGACGGTTCCCGGCAGCATCGAGCGGGTGAACCGCCTGGAGTGACGGACTATCCGATAGAGAGAAGGTCCCGGTATCGGACCATCCCTATGGCCCCGGCGGCTCCCGCCACCGCAAGCACCAGGTAGTCTTCTCCTTCTCCCCCGGCCATCAGGATGCTCTCGGGGAGCCCGGTCATCCAGGCGCAGAGAGAGGCGACGGTGAGAACGATGAGAAGCGGCACGGCGGCGCGGATGAGTGTGCGGGCGGCCGGGAGGAGGTCCGGCCGGGGCTTCCAGCAGGCAGTGAGGGCGATGCCGGCCGATGCGGCGAGGAAGATCCACTCCGAGAGTGACGAGGCCTCTGCAAGAATGGCGTTGCCGAAGTAGTCGGTGTAGTCATAGGGCTGGTATGGGCCGAGGAGCGGGAAGAACCAGGTGACGGGCGTCGTCCACATCGTGTCGAGGGCCTGGTGGGAGAGTGCGCCCGCTGCGACGGCGAGGAGCGCGAACGACTGGTGCCGCTGCTTGAGAACAACGCCTGCTGCGAGGACGAGTACCAGGAAGAGCAGTCCATGGGCGAATATCCGGCCGGAGTCGAGGGATTCCGCGAGCAGGATGTGGCCCACCGGCTTGTCGATCAGGTCGGGGAGGACGGCCCCGAGCGCGGCAAAGCCGATGATCCGCCGATCGCCGAGGTGCCTCGCGAGCGCAAGGCCGAGGATGAGGCCGAGGAGGAGGTGGCAGGCGATGAACATCCATCATGAAGTCGATGCCGGCAGGCATATAACCCTGCGGTCCGGGCGCATGGGCAAACCCTATGCCCCGCAACGACCGATATTTCTATAATCTGGAGACCGCGAACATGGCAGCGCTGGATAGATCCGGGATCCTCATCCTCTTCGTCTCGTTCCTCATTGGCAGTGCGGCAGGCTGGTTGAGCCGCATGTACTGGGGAAACAGCCTGATTACCGTTGCATCGACGCTCATCGGGACTGTAGCAGGCTACTGTATCATCGTGGCCGCCCTCCGGGCTGCGGGTCACCCGGTCGAGTAGCCGGCGTGGAAGGGGCACGCCTCCCGCAGGCACTCGCGGTTGATCTCGCCGAACTCACACCGCACTGTATCCGGCACGGGGAGGGTTACGCCGAACCGCTCCGATAGAAACGTGATCGCCGCCCGGATTGCGAGCCAGGAGTCGCGTTTGCAGCACCGGGGACCTCCGTGCCGGGCGATCGCCATCAGGCTCTCTGCGGTCATCTGGTTTGCAAGCGACCATTCTTGCTTCTTCAAGGGTGTGGCCCCCGTGATCAGGCTCACGAAGATACCTGTCCCGATTGCGGCGCCGCAGGTGCCGTGGCTCCCGCAGAACCCTCCCGGCACCATGCCGGCCCTCGCACGCGCCTGCCGGAGCAGCACTCCTTTCCTTCCAGGCTCCCCCTGGTGGTTGCAGTATGCGGCGATGAGAGCCGCCGGCACAAGGAAGTGGTGCTCCGGCCCGTGCATCCTGACCGCCGGATACCGCATCAGGATACAGGCGATGGCAAGAGGGTCCTCGAGTTCCGTCGTGATGCAGAACTGCTCGATGAGGTCGAGCGCTTCAAGGCTATGGCACCTGTCGCAGACGAAGTGCCCGGCCTCACAGGCCGCCGCGGTACTCCAGACCTCGCCGCAGACGGCGCACGCGAGGTCGCGGGGCTCCTCGCCATACAGAAGATCCCGACCGCAGATGAGGCATCCTGCCTTATGCTCCATGCCATAGGGTTGCGCCGCCGCATACCATAAGCCTGCGTCCGGGGGATCAGGAGACGGTGGACTCTCCGGGGGAGTGGGGGGTGCGGCCCGGTCCGGCTTCCCATGCCGGCCTGAGAGCACGGCACTCACGGACCTGCCCCTCCTCGACCGTGAGGACCCGGTCGGCGAGTTCGAGGAGCGAGGGGCGGTGGGTGATGAGGATGGTCGTCCGGTTCCGGACGAGAGCCCGGAGCGTCTGCCGGATCCGGTCCTCGGTCTCAAGATCAAGCGCGGACGTGGGTTCGTCGAGGATGAGGATGGGGGCATCCTTCAGGAACGCTCTTGCGATGGCGACCCGCTGCCGCTGGCCGACGGAGAGCTGGGTCCCCCGCTCGCCGACGATCGTCCGGTATCCTTCCGGGAGCCGGATGATGTCGTCGTGGACCTGCGCTCGCCGTGCTGCTTCAACGATCTCCTCGAACGTGGCCTCAGGCCTGCTGTAGCGGATATTCTCCTCGATGGTGGTGTGGAAGAGGAAGAGGTCCTGCGAGACGATCGATATCTGCCGCCGCAGCCACCGGGGGTCGAGCGACGAGAGGTCGTGCCCGTCAAGCGCGATCGTGCCCCGCCGGGGAGTGAACGCCCGGAGGATCAGGTTGACGAGCGTCGTCTTCCCTGCCCCGGTCCGCCCGACGACGGCGACCACCTCACCGGGGCGGATCTCGAACCGTGCATCCCGGAGGACCCATTCCGACCCCTCGTAACAGAACCAGACGCCGGCAAACTCGATCCGGCCCTGCACCGCACCGGGGACAAGCCCGCCGCCCCCCGCCTCGCCGTGCATCCGGAAGAGTTCGTGCAGGCGGGCGGCGGACGTGAGCGCCGGCTGCATGACCACCGGAAAGGCGAAGAAGGTGTTGACGGTGGGGGCGAATGTCAGGATGTAGACCGAGAACGCGACGAAGTCCCCGATGGTCATTGCGCCGGCGAGCACCTCGTTCCCCCCGAACCAGATGACGGCGACGAGCATCAGCGACATCGTGCCGATCCTGAAGTACTCCGAGAAGGCGGAGAGCATGGTGTTCCTGATCCGGGCGTCGACCATGTTCCGGAGCGTCCCTGAGACCTTGCTGACCTCCCGGTCCTCTGCGGCATGCGACTTGACGGTATCGATACCGGATATCACCTCCTGGAGGTCCCGCGAGACGTAGGCCTGCCGCTCGCGCTCCCGGTGGGTGGCGGCACGGATCCTCCGCACAAAGACGGCGTTGACCAGCAGGTAGAGGGGGATGAAGGCGAGGACGACGAGGGTCAGCCGGAGGTTCAGGAGACTGAGGATCACGAGGGTGAAGAGGACGTAGAGGGCGTTTGCGACGATCTGGGGGAGGTACTGGGAGACGGTGTACTGCAGGATCTGGACGTCGTCGGAGAGCCGGGACATGATGTAGCCGGTCTGCTGCGACTTGAAGTAGGAGAGTGGGAAGCTTAAGACGTGCTCGAAGAGAGCGGTCTGGAGGTTGAAGGCGTAGCCTTCCCGGAACCGGGCCGTCAGGTAGTTCCGTGCGAGATCGGTCGCCCCGGTGAGGAAACCGAGCGCGAGAAGGGCAATGATGAGGGCGTCAAGCGACGAGAGAACCACGCCGGCTCCTGCGAGAAGCGCGTCCGACGTCGGAGCTTCGCCAAGCAGGATGTTGTCGATGAAGATCTTGATGCTGAGCGGGAGCACTGTTTTGAGTGCCGAGACAATTGCCGTCGCGATGAGCGCGAGGGCGCCTGCCTGCCAGATCGGTCGGGCGAACCGGAGGAAGAAGGCGAGGTCGGAGAACCGGAGGTCCTCGCCGGCCTTCGCCGGCTGCCGCATGATATCCCGGGTGAAGGCGACGGTACGTCGACAGTAGTCAGTGATGCTCATGGTATACCGGTCCGGTTCCGGAGCAGCGAGCCTGAGGCCGGACCCCGGGGGTCACGCTCCGGTCTCCCGCCGCATCTGCGTTGCAGTTCCATACCCTCCTCGGGTATAATACCTCTGCTCCGGCGGGCGGGTAAACCGAAACGGATAATGCGCGACGAAACGAGATCCGCGCATGGCATCGCGTGCCGTAACCGGACGCTTCTATAGGGCGGTCGCGGGAGCGGCGGTGATCGGTGCGATCTCTCTCCTCGGCCGGCTGGAGTTCCTTCCGGACCCGGTGATGGCGGTGGCCTTCCTCTTTTGCGGAGGGCTCGTCGCCGGGCTTCTCACCCCGGGAACGGCGAAGGACGGCGCGATTGCCGGTGCCGCCTGCGGGGTGCTCGCGGCGCTGATCGCGGCCTCCATGGTAACCCTCATGAGCCTGGCGGAGAGCAGACCGCAATATCCTCCGCCCTGGATCACCTTCGGGTTCTACGCCCTCATCCTCACGGCGCTCCTCCTCCCCTACAACGCCATCGGCGGGGCGGCCGGGACGGCGGTGCGAAACGGGGTCCGGAGGAGCGGCACCGCCGACGGCCACGGACGGGGCCTGTGGTTCGGGATCGGCATCGGCACGGCCGTCATCGCCGGTTCGACTCTCGTGCTCGTCTTTATCGCCCCGTTCGTCGTGATCGTTCCGCTCGCCGGCGGATTCATCGCTGGATATTTCGCCGGGACCCGGCCGGAGGACGGCCTCGAGGCCGGGCTCGTTGCGGCGCTCTTCGGGACCGGCCTCTTCCTGATCCCGTTCCTCTGGACGGCATCCCACGCCGAGGGGTTCGCCGCCGGGCTCGCCGGGATGGTCGCCGTCGGGCTGGGACTGCTCTTCCCGCTCCTCGGGACCGCCGCCGGGGCTGCCGGCGCGGTTGTGCGGCAGAGTTTTGGGAAAGAGCAGGGCAGGAACCCGGGAGGGCCTGAGGATTAAGGGGAGGCTCCGTTCAGCCCCGTAGAAGATGCTCGCGATCTTATAGTGGATTATATCCACCGTCTCGAAGTTTGCCGTTGCACCGCCCCATACGCCTACGTGCGGCCGGAGACGAATGGAAAAGGCTATCGCGCGGCGCGGTGAGAGTCTTCCATGGTCTCATTCGATGCCGGCCGCTTTTCCGGGGTGATTCCGGGAGCGCTGGCAGGTGGTGGCGTCTTTCTTCTCGGCCGGTCGGGCCTCCTCCCGGATCCGGTGATGGTGGGGGCCTTCCTCTTTGGCGGGGGGCTCATCGCCGGGCTCCTCACCCGGGGAAGGGTCCGGGACGGGGCTGTCGCCGGCGCCGTCTGCGGGGTGCTTGCGGCACTGATCGCGGCGGCGTCCACGACCTTCGCGGCGAACGATCCTTCGGTCCTGTCAACCTTTGCGTTCTACGCCCTGTTCTTCACGGGGCTCCTCCTCCCCTACAACGCCATCGGCGGGGCAGCGGGAAGAGCGGTGCGCAGCGCTCTCCAGAGAGACGGTGCCGCCGGGACGGACGAAGGGGGCGGGCGGCGCGGGATCGCCGTCGGCACGGCCGCCATCGTCGGTCTGGCCCTCGCACCCGGTCTGCTGACCATCTTCACCGGCCTGGCCTTCGTATCCGGTCTTCTCTCTCTGCTGCTGGTCGTGGCCGCGCCGTTTGTCGGAGGATTCATCGCGGGGTATGCCTCCGGGGGCAGGCCAAAAGACGGCCTCGAGGCCGGTTTTGTCGCGGCACTCTTCGGGATCGGCCCCCTCGCCTTTATTCCGCTGCTCTTGACCGCGTTGCACGATTTCGGGTTCACCGAGACGTTCGAGGGGATGGTCGTGATCGCCCTGGTGTACCTCTTCACCCTCCTCGGGACCGCCGGTGGGGTTGCCGGCGCGTTTGCGCGGCAGAGTTCTGGTGAAGGTGTGGGTAATGGTGGGGCGAGTTGAAGAGATCGGTTCCGATAGCCTCAGGCTAATTCGAACGTGGGGGACAGATCTAATCTTCCGGGCAAGGTCTCTCCTGGGGGGGGACCCCCTTCCCACCTGACGGTGGTCAAGCTCCGGGCGTTCCGCCCATCGCACTCCCCGTCAGCCCCACCCCCCGTGGCGATATCCACCACGGTCCACTACACAGGGTCAGCCACGGACAAAACAGGTTTGGGTTACCCCGAAGTCCCACCAACGTATCTAACAACCAATCCCTCTAGTGGACCACTGCACCTAAATTTTCACATAACGTCGCCTCATGCGAAGCCGCGAAAATCACTAAAATGCTACCCAATCTTCCTTTCGCGTCCTTCGCGGCTTCGCGTGAGATGACAATTCCCACACCAAGATCAACAAAAGGTGAAATGGTGTACTAGGCTGTAGAGCGACTTGGTGATCTGGTACACTCAGTTTTTGCCAATTTCAGTTGGTCAACATTTCGTCGACGGCTTTCGTGGGCGTATCGCCACGCACTGCCCCTGCATCTTAAGGGCGGGGGCGAAGTTTCGAAGGAGAACAGTTTGAGCAACCGCAGATGCGGAAGCGGGGGCCTAATGAAAGGCTCCATCACCCCCCGTAAAAGATACTCGCGATCTTGTAGAGATCCATATCCACCGTCTTGAGGTTCGCCACCGCCTCCTCGATCGGGACCGCGACGATATCGTCGCCTCTGAGCGCGACCATCTTCCCGAAGTCCTTCTCCTTGATGAGGTCCGCCGCCGCCACCCCGAACCGGGTCGCAAGCACCCGGTCGCGCGCCGTCGGCGATCCCCCCCTCTGGACGTGGCCGAGCACCGTCACCCGGACCTCCATATCCAGCCTTTTTTCGAGCTCGTCACGCAGGAAGTTGCCGACCCCGCCGAGCGTCACGTGGCCGAACTCGTCCTTCCGTTCGGACCGGGTGATCGCTTCCGCCATCCCCTTCGGCTGGGCGCCCTCGGCGACGACGACGATACTGAACTTCTTCCCCCGCTCGTAGCGCGCCTTGAGGTGCCGGGTGACCTCGTCGAGGTCGAACGGGATCTCCGGGATGAGGATCTCGTCCGCCCCGCCCGCGATCCCGGAGACGGTCGCGATCCATCCGGCGTGCCGGCCCATCACCTCCACCACCATGATCCGGTGGTGGGACTCCGCCGTCGTGTGGAGACGGTCGATCGCCTCGGTGACGATCGAGACTGCGGTGTCGAACCCGAAGGTGTAGTCAGTCGCGCCGACGTCGTTGTCGATGGTCTTCGGGACCCCCACCACCGGGATACCCATCTTCGAGAGCTTGTTCGCGACACCGAGGGTGTCTTCGCCCCCGATCGCAACGATCGCGTCGATCCCGAACTTCCTGATGTTGTCGCGCAGCCGCTGGACGTCCGCCTCGTTCTTGAAGGGGTTCGTCCGCGACGTCCCGAGGATTGTCCCTCCTTTCGGGAGGATCCCGGTCACCGAGTAGTCCGTGAGCGGTTCGACGTTTCCGGCAACCAGCCCGTGCCAGCCGTCCCGTATCCCGATCGTGTCAAAGCCGTGTTTCGCCCCCGTCCGCACGACCGCCCGGATCACCGCGTTCAGGCCCGGACAATCTCCTCCTCCTGTGAGGACGCCTACCGTCGTCATCCTAGCACCTTCCTCCCGTACAGATCCTGTTCGCCTCCGCTACACTCGCATCATCGAGCGTGATCGCCGATATCGCGTTGCAGAACCTGACGGCCTCATCGAGCGGCCGCTGGTGGATGTTCCTGCCGGTCGCATTCCCGACCGTGCCGCCGATGTGGATCTGGTCATGGAGCTGCTGCAGGAACTCCTGCATGTCGGCATGCGATCCCCCCGCACAGACGACACCGGTCCTGCCGGCCGCCGCCACCGCCTCCCGGAGGAGTGCGGCATCAACAACTCCATCCTTCTTCGGCGGGTTCACCTTCGCAAAATCGCTCCCGAGGGCCGCCGCGACGCCCGCCGCCCCCGCGACCAGGTGCGGGTCCCGCTCGTCCTTGACCGCCTTGCCGCGGGGGTACATCCAGAAGACGGTGACGAGGCCGTTTGCGTGCGCGTGGTTAACGATCTGGGCCGCCTGGTAGAGCATCATCGGTTCGTACTCGCTGCCGAGGTAGACCGTGTAGCCGACGCCGAGGATCGAGAGGCCCGTCCGGTCGCGGAGGTCGACGACCTGTCCTACATGGTGAAGCTCCGAACTGAGCGGGTCCCGCTGGTCGGTCTTGACCAGGTGGGTCTTGGAGTTGAGTTTGACGAGGTACGGCACGTCCCGGTAATCCGCGCCGTATCGTGCGATCATTCCGAGCTGGGTTGCAAAGACCCCTATCCTCGCCCGGCTTGCGATCCGGAAGAGGTGCTCGGGGTCGGCGTCGTCGGGGTGGATGCCCTCGCCGAAGAAGTCGTCATTGAGGTGCTCGATCTTCTGGTCCCCGGCAAAGAGCATCAGCCTCCCGGTGCCGTGCGTGATCGTCCGGTAGTTCTCCCGGTACCTCTCCTGCTCCCCGGCGGGCACATCGAGAGGGATCCTGATATCGGGTGCTGGTGACATACCCCTTCCTCCCCGTCCCCAGATACTTAAGTGTTGCTGGGTTCCGGGAACCGGGGTGCGGTGAGCCGGATACGCGGCCTCCGGACGTCCCCCATCACCCCTGCCCACGTACTGCTCGAGCCGGTCAACCTCCGCTCCCGCCCGGTGCAGGGTATACCCTCGCCGCTGCTTTGGGGGGTAGGTATTTATCATATAACCCTCCCGGGAGGTTGTCTCCCGGACGGGAGCACAGGTCTGGTGAAAAGAAGTATGAAAGGCATGAAAGAGTCCGCCATGGGCGGGATATCGAAGGCTACAGAGGCTGTACAGGGACTTGACCCGCGGATAGTCGAGCAGATCACCTCCAGGATCAACTTCCCTGCATCGAAGGACAACCTGATCACCCAGGCAAAGGATAGCGGGGCATCCCAGGGCATTCTCGACGTGCTGAACCGGTTCGAGGACAAGCAGTACAACGGCCCGGAAGACGTCAAATCCGAGTTTCAGAAGATCCAGCAGAAGTAATATTTTCAGCCGTCCGCAGGTGCCGCACACGGCACCTGCCACGGCTGCTGCCCCGGGACGCCTGGGGAGCGCTCCCGGGCTTCGCGGGTCTCGTGGGAGCCCCACGCCCGAATCGGCTGAAAAGTTCTGAATACCGTTTCCGGCGGCAGGTGGGCCAGGCCCTGGCACCGGACAGCCCGGACCGCGGGGCCGCCACTTATATCCTGTCCCGGGATGCATGGCGTGCCATG
>DALN01000140.1:0-961 GCA_002499455.1 Methanoculleus sp. UBA77
GGTAGAGAGATCCCGATACGTGATAGTTCGATATGACCTGACATTATGATCGTCTTCTTATCTCACTTCATGGAGTATAAATTTTCGCTAACAACAGGGGTGATTCTTCATACTTCGTATGCTTCATGAGCGGTGCCGGGCAGGAAAGCACCCGGGGGCACCGGGAGAATGCAGGAGGGGCACCGGCGTAACCCTTACTGATTATGTATAAGTAGTGTCACTATATATTGGATAAGGAGGTTCGAAAACTTTTGCGAGATGCATTCATTCCCGGCGTCAATATTGGACTCGTGGGTCATGTCGATCACGGCAAGACCACGCTGGTCAGCGCGCTGACCGGCACCTGGACTGACCGGCACAGCGAGGAGATCAAGCGCGGCATCTCCATCCGTCTCGGCTACGCAGACGCGACTTTTTATAAATGCGAGAACTGCAAGGGGGCCGAGGCATACACCACCCTGGCAAAATGTCCGGTATGCGGAGGAGAGGCCGTACCGTTCAGGACAGTCTCGTTCGTCGACGCTCCCGGCCACGAAACGCTGATGGCGACGATGCTCTCCGGTTCCGCGCTGATGGACGGAGCTATGCTCGTCATCGCGGCAAACGAGGTCTGCCCTCAGCCCCAGACCAAGGAGCACCTGATGGCGCTCGAGCTCATCGGCATCAAGAAGATCGTCATCGTCCAGAATAAGATCGACGTGGTCACCCAGGCCGAGGCTCTCGAGCACTACAAGCAGATCAAGAAGTTCATCAAGGGCACCATCGCCGAGAACGCACCCATCATCCCGGTCTCCGCACAGAAAGGAGTCAATATCGGCGTCCTGATCCAGACCCTCGACGAGGTCATCCCGGAGCCCGACCGCAACCCGGAGGTCGACCCGCTGATGCTCGTCGCACGGTCGTTTGATATCAACAAGCCCGGCTGCAGCTGGCGCGACGTGAAAGGCGGCGTCATCGGCGG
>DALN01000140.1:981-2562 GCA_002499455.1 Methanoculleus sp. UBA77
AACCGGACGAAGTGGGAGCCGATCGAGACGAAGATCACCTCCATCAATGCCGGGCATATCAGGGTGACCGAGGCCGCTCCAGGCGGCCTCCTCGGCGTCGCGACGAAACTCGATCCCGCACTGACGAAGAGCGACGCTCTTGCCGGGCAGGTTGCCGGACTCGTCGGGAAACTGCCGCCGGTCTGGGACCGGCTGAAGTTCGACGTCACGCTCATGGACCGGGTGGTCGGTGCGGACAGCGAGCAGATCATCGAGCCCCTGAAACACAAGGAGCCGCTGATGCTCTCGGTCGGGACCGCCGTCACCGTCGGCGTGATCACGAACACCAAGAAGAACCAGGTGGAGGTTCTGCTGAAACGTGCCGTCTGCGCTGAGGTTGGCGCACGGATCGCCATCAGCAGACAGGTCGGCGGGCGATGGCGGCTGATCGGCATGGGTGTTCTGGTCGAGTGAAGGTTCTCCTCGACACAAACGCCCTCTTAATGCCGTCCCAGTTCGGGATCGACCTGTATGATGAACTGATGGGGCTCTTCGGGGATTTCGAGCCGGTCACGCTTGAAGAGGTGGCCGGGGAACTCCGGGGGCTCGCCCGGGGCCGCGGGCGCGACGCGGCTGCCGCCCGCGTGGGCCTCGCGATGGTCCGGCGCTCGACGGTCGTGCCGAGCGGAAGTAGCGCGGATCGCGTGGATGACCGGGTGATCGAGTATGCCCGGCGGGAAGGCTGCGTCGTCGTGACGAACGACCGGGAACTCCGGAACGCTCTCCTCCGCGAGGGGATCGACGTCGTCTCGATGCGAGGACAGAAAACGCTGGAGCTGATCAGGGGATAGTTAACATGTATTATAAAATGACACTGGAGGACAAGGTGCGGGTTCCGCCCCACCGCCTCGGGGAAGACCTGGAGAAGGTCATCCTCAACGTACTGCAGGAGCAGCTGGAAGGCAGCATCGCAAAGGAGATCGGGATCTTCATTGCGGTGACAAAGATTCTCAATGTCGGGGAAGGGGAACTGATCCCTGGAGACGGCGCCGTCTACTACGACGTCCGGTTCGAGGCGGCGGTGCTCCGCCTGGCGCTCCAGGAGGTCATCGAGGGCGAGGTCGTGGAGACGACGAGTTTCGGCGCGTTCGTCAGCCTCGGCCCGATCGACGCGATGCTCCACGTGAGCCAGATCTCCGACGAGTACATCAACTACGATGAGAAGAACGGCAGGCTGATCTGCCAGGACTCGAAGCGCTCCATCGCCGTCGGCGACGGTGTCCGGGCAAGGGTCGTTGCGCTCTCGTTAAACGAGCGCGAGCCCCGCGAGAGCAAGATCGGGCTCACCATGCGGCAGTCGGGCCTCGGCACCTCGACCTGGCTGGAAGAGGAACTCGAACACGAGAAGAGCAAGGGAGCGACGTAAAAATGGTCGTGCGGACGAAGAAAGTGGTCAAGGTCTGCCGCGAGTGCCACCGGGTCGTCGAGGGTGAGTCCTGCGTCATCTGCGGCACGTCGAACCTGAGCGAGGACTGGGCGGGCTACCTGGTCATCATCGATCCCGAACACTCGGAGATCGCAAAGAAGATGAACATCACCATG
>DALN01000140.1:2644-2970 GCA_002499455.1 Methanoculleus sp. UBA77
CCGGGCTCGTGCCGGATATCGCCATCATCGACGGCTACACGATGCGCTCACCCTGTACCCGCTCGCCCCTTCTCCAGGCGAGACGGCTGACAGCGAAGAACCCCCCCGGCACGATCACCGACGAACTCACCGAAGCGATCGATGACCTCCTCCGGAACCCTCCCGGCGTCATCTTCGTCGACGGCGAGGAGGATCTTGCAGTCATTCCTCTCGTCCTTGCGGCACCGATCGGCGCCGCGATCCTCTACGGGCAGCCGGGAGAGGGCGTCGTCCTCCGGATCGTCGACGATGCGGCGAAGCAAGAGGCCGCGTCGATGCTCGACGTT
>DALN01000063.1:0-19531 GCA_002499455.1 Methanoculleus sp. UBA77
ACTCTCGATGCCACCATCTCCTCCCGGACGGAGAACGACCGGCTGATCCTCACGGACCGGAACGGCACCGAGATCCTGGTCTTCGAACCGGTCTTCCCGACACCCGACCTCCCGCTCGCCGGGACCGACTGGGTGCTCGACGGCTACCGCACCGGTGGAGACGCGATCTCCTCGGTGCTCGCCGGGACGACGATCACCGCGACCTTCTCGCCTGACGGGAACGTCACCGGTAACGCAGGGTGCAACCACTACGGCGGCCGGTACAGTCTCGACGGCACGAACCTCTCGGTCTCCTCGGTCTTCAGCACCCTGATGTACTGCGAGACGCCGGGCGTCATGCAGCAGGAGGCGAGCTACCTGGGCCACCTCGCGAACGTCTCCACCTACCGGGTCGAGGGTGACCGCCTGATCCTCACGGACAACGAGGGAGCCGACGTGCTCTTCTTCGTGCAGGCACCGCAGGTCCCGGAGATCCCGCTTGTCGGGACTGAGTGGACGCTTGAGTCCTATAGCAGCAGTGAAGACGCGGTCTCCTCGGTCATCGCCGGGACGACGATCACCGCAACCTTCAGCGACGACGGGAGCGTCACCGGGAACGCAGGGTGCAACTCCTACAGGGCCGGCTATATGATTGACGGGGCAACCGTCACCATCGAACCACCCATCAGCACGAAGATGTACTGCAGCGAGCCGGAGGGCGTCATGAACCAGGAGAGCACGTATCTGAATCTCCTGAGCAGCGTCTCGTCCTACCGGGTGGAGGGCAACCGCCTGAGCCTCGCGAACGAGGCGGGCACCGACCTGCTCACCTTTGTGCAGGCACCGTCGAGCGAAGGCCGGTGGATGTCTCCGCCCGTTGGGGGCGACTACGACCTCCTCGATGAAGACGGAAATATTGTAGCCTCGTACTGAGCGCATATCCGCCCTATCATGCCGTGACCGACCGGTTCCAGGTGCCGGAGGGCCGCGGCATCTCCTCCTTTCTTTTCCCCCTCTCTCCACAGTAAGAAGACATATCGCGATCCGGGGCCGGCTCAGAGTTCCTGGAATGGATCGACGCCGCATCCATCCGGCAACCCGGAAGTAGGCGATTGAGAGAATCTCGATGAAAATCGGTTATTTTTTCAGTTATTTCCACCCACGCCTATTCGTGGTACCGATGATCGGGGATGGGCACACCATACTTGCAAAGATCGCGCTCACGATCATCGTGGCGGCATGCCTCGTCTCGGTCGGCTACTCCGGCGGGACGGACACGCCTCCCGACGAGGCCGGCCAGGTCGCCGAACCCCTTGCGGGGACGGCATGGCACCTGGTCGCGTTCCGGGCCGATAACGGCTCCGTCGCCGCACCCCTGCCCTTGGCGCAACCGCTCATCATCTTCGGCGACAGCGGCACGCTGTCCGGTTCCGCGGGATGCAACCTCTATGCGGCCTCCTACCGGATCAACGGCTCCGGCATCAGGATAGAACCCGTTGCCGTCACGGCGGCATACCCCGCGAAGGCGCAGGAACTCATGCAGCAGGAGAGCCGCTACCGGGAACTCCTCGTTGCGGCCTCCTCTTATCGGATCGAGGACGGGCAGCTGGTCCTCTCCGGGCCGTCGGGGAGGGACCTGCTCGTCTTTGACCGGGAAGAACTGCCTGAGAGCGTCCCGCTCCTCGGG
The DNA here is from genome assembly GCA_002499455.1 of Methanoculleus sp. UBA77. Classification (GTDB taxonomy): domain Archaea; phylum Halobacteriota; class Methanomicrobia; order Methanomicrobiales; family Methanoculleaceae; genus Methanoculleus. The sequence goes on from DALN01000063.1 coordinate 1,667, forward strand.
ACGGAGTGGCAGCTCGCCCGCTACAGCAGCGTCGGCAGCACCGTCGTCTCGCCGGTCCCCGGAACCACCATCAACCTGACGTTCGACCCCGACGGCACGCTCTCCGGGTCGGCGGGGTGCAACGCCTACTCGGCCCCCTACCGGGTCAACGAGACGGGGATCGCCGTCGAGCGGATCATCGCGACGAAGGCCTCCGCAACCGGGCCCGAGGGGATCATGGAGCAGGAGGCCGCGTACCTCGCCCTCCTCCGGACGGCGGCGGGCTACCGGATCGTCGGGGACACCCTCGCGGTCATCGACGGCAACGGCCGGGCGATCCTCTTCTTCAAGGTGGAAGGGTGAGCGTCGACTCCACTGTAATTTGGCAGTGGGTCTCTCCGGCACCTGGGGTAGTGGACTTTGCGCTTGATGGCACTCGAACTCCACTTACGAGGGAGCATCGCGGCTCGCATCTGGTGGTGCTCAAGCTCGCTTCGTTCGCAAGTCGCACCTCTGGTGCTCCAACTCCGCTCCGCAGGAGCGTTGTTCTTCGCGCCTTCGCGGCTTCGCGTGAGGCTGTATCATTGCTCTCTAGTACTGACTCACGCGAAGCCGCGAAGAACGCGAAGTTTGGTAGAAGGATTGCTGACACTCCCCTTCACACCCGATGGTGCTCAAATTCTCCTTGACTGGATCCGGGCTGGACGCTAGCAGGCAATAAAGGATTACGCCGCCGGATACGACTGCCCGGCCTCCTGGCCCTCTGCCGGGAGGGAGTAGTGCAGGTGGGCAAAGATCCAGGCATGGCCCGTCCCGCGGAGCACCGCCGTCATCCGCCCGTTCATGGTCTGCGGGACACCACCGACGACGAAGCGGTAGGCCATATCGGCCATGACCCAGGCGACCGTCCCCTCGGCACCGATCTGGATATCGGAGAGGTCAAGCGAGATCGTCTCCGCCTGCGCGAAGTCACGCTCGAGGTGCCGGCGAAACGCCTCCCGCCCGATCACCTTCTCGTCGGCGCCGGTCCCGAGACCGAAGAAGTCGGGGGCGGTGAAGGCCATGATGCTCTCGATATCTTTCTTCCCCATAGCCTCCTCCAGCCGCCGGAGCACCGTCAGGATCTGGTTCTGCGTCTGTTCGCTGACTCGCATGAAGAGTAGTCTTATCGAAGGGAAGATATGCTTTTTGAGCAGGTGCGCCGCCTCAGGCCGGAAGCGCACCGCGTGAGGCTCTATCCGTGGGTTCGGGATCGGCGCGGTCCCTTCCCGCCGCCCGGAGAAATGCCTGGAACCCCGGCGACCGGACGGCCCGGACGAGGTTTGCGATGCGCTCGTCTGCGGCAAAATCTCTCCGGATCACCAGGTCGCACGACTCGTAGCCGATCGGGGTGAACCGGAGCCCCGCCTCTTCTGCCGTGTAGGCCGGGCAGACGCCTGCATCTGCACGCCCGCTGCCGACGGCCGCGGCGACGGCCCCGTGCGTCCGCACCTCGTTATCGTATCCGGTGACTCCTGCCTGCTCGATGCCCTGCCGGTCCAGCCACGCATCAAAGAGGACCCGTGCCGCCGTGCCCTTCGGGCGGTTGACGAACCGGAGCGACTCAAGGGCGCCGGGGTCGAGGTCGCGGGCCGAGGCGATCCCGAGTTCCGTCCGGGCAACCTGCACCCTGATGAGATCCGCGTCCGGCAGGTACCGGAGCACCAGGTCGTTCCAGGCGGTTTCGGTCTCCGGGAGCGAGACCGAAGCCACATGGCAGGTATTCGCCCTCAGGGCGAGCACCGCCCCGATCGTCGAGGCGTTGCAGCAGTGGAGCAGGTAGCCGGCATCCGAGAGGCAGTTCCCGAGTTCCGCGAGGGCAGGATCGCGCGGACCGACGCAGACTATCGTCCGGTCGATCTCGGCCGGCGGGACGGTGAGGCGGACACGAACCTCCTCTCCCGCCTCGAGCCCCTCTCGAACGGCCGGGATGTGGAGGTAGCCGTTCGCCCGGACCACCGCCATCTGGATCCCGCCTCCCCGGGGATGAGGGGTCGCATGGCAGGTGCCGGCAACGCGCCCGATCGAGACCGGGACGAACTCATCGTATCCCGGATCGGACGCCAGCCGCCGTGATAGCCGGACAACCAGTTCCTCGTCCGGGACAGGCGAGAGCCCCCACCAGGAGAGGAGATCTCCGGCTATCTCGCGAAGGATGGTCTGTGCGGCGACCGGGTATCCCGGCATGCCGAGAACCGGCTTGCCGTCGACCTTGGCGAGCAGCACCGGTTTCCCCGGCCTGATCGCGATCCCGTGGAAGACGATCTCGCCGAGTGTCGCGATGACGTCCCGGGAGAAGTCCCGGGTGCCGGCCGACGAGCCCGCCGAGAGGATGACGAGATCGTTCTCCGCGACCGCCTCATTGAGCGCATCCCGGATCAGGTCCGGGTCGTCGGGGACGATGGGGTAGCGGCGGCAGGTCACCCCCATCCGCGAGAGGTAAGCCTCCGCCATGAGCGTGTTCGTCTCGATCGTCTGTCCGGGTGCGGGTGCCACGCCGAGCGGGACGAGATCGCTCCCCGTCGGGACGATCCCGGCACGGATCGACCTGACGGAGAGATGGGTGATGCCGTAGGTCGCGAGCGCGCCAAGATCGAACGGCCTGATCCGGTGGCCTCTCGGGAGGACGAGTTCCCCTGCACGGATATCCTCGCCAGCCCTGCGGATATTCTGTCCTGACGCCGCGGACTTCCGGATCCGGATGGTCCCATCTTCGTCCCAGGTATCCTCGATCATGACAACGGCGTCGAACGACGGAGGGATCATCTCGCCGGTATTGATGCGGACGCACTCCGTGAGAGAGAGCGGATGCTGGTCCTGTGCTCCCCGGGTCTCCCTGCTTTTGACCGCGTAGCCGTCGAACTTCGCGATATCGATCTCGGGAACCGAACGCATCGCATATACGGGCTCGGCCGTCACTCTCCCGACAGCCTCGCGTAGCGGCACGGTCTCGGCATGCTCCCCCGGGGGAAACGCCTGCCGCATGGCCGCGAGCGCTTCGGGAAGCGGGGTAAGATTCAGGTACCGGCGTGGCATACTTCTGACTCCTTGGTGGGATGCCGGGACGGGTATTCTCCTGCCCGGGTCCCGGGTGTACAGGATGACCGGTCGTAAAACGACCGGAGGCAATTATTCATCTATCGGCTGGCAGCGGGGAGCGAAGCTCGCAATCGAAGAGCGAAGACTCGCAACCCAGAAGGATCTCCCCGACGTCTTGCGGCACGGCCCGGAGACGGAAGATCACCTCCCCTTCCGGACCGGCGACGGCGTAGCAGTCTCCTCCCGAACACAGCAGCCGGCGGTTTCCCGGGCGCGCACCGGTGATCCCGATGAGGGCGTCGGCGATGCAGGGATCGGTGCCGAGCGTGACCGAGACCTGCGGCGCGGCAAGGTCGCGGTTGAGGATGCGCATCGCCGCCTCGGCCATCCGCACCGCGACCGCCACACCCGGACAGAGTTCCCCGTGATAGTTCACGGCCTCGCGAATGAGGCCCTCGCGGTATTCGCCGGGACTCATCTTCCGGATCTTCTCCATCCGGTCGTGGCCGGTCGCGGAGAAGATGCAGTCCCATCCTGTCTGGTAGGGCTTGAGGTCGAGCACCGGCGTCCCGTCGATCAGGTCGACGTTTGAGAGCGCGAGAAACCGCTCTTCCCGAACACCACGCAGCCGGACCACCGAGACAGAGAGGGGATTCGGCCGCGCCGGGGAGCGAAGGGCAAAGATGCCCTTCTCAGGGAGGTCGTGGGAGACCTTCCGCGCCACCGCCTTCAGGACTCCCCGGTCCGCCTCGTGAAGCCAGCAGACCAGGATCAGGTGCGAGTTCTCCTCGACGCCGGCGAGCGCCCCGGCGTAGTCGGAGTAGACCTCTACCTCGGCATCCACGCCCTGGATCGGCATATCGCCGCGAGAGTGGATCTCCGAGTGCACGAGCCCGATCGGGTGAAGTTCCATACGGTGCATACTGCGGTGACGGGGATTAAGCCCTTCTCTCAGTACGCTACCTTCTCGTAGTAGGACTGTGACCGGCAGTCGGCGCAGGCTCCGTTGACGAGCATGTGGTCGGGGACCATCTCGCCGCAGATGTTGCAGATCGCGGATCTCCAGGGCCACTTCTGGGGAACCTTCACCCGCACCTTCTCGCAGGAGAGGAAGTCACGTCCGGCATCGATGATCTCATCGATCAGCGCGATTCCCCGGGTTCTCGGATCGAAGAGGGGATCTTTGGTGTACCACAGGGCGAATGTCGGGTACCGACCGATCTTCTCACCGTCGACGAAGACTCGGATACCGTTCACGTATGGGGCCTCGGCGGGACCGTTCATGGTGATGGCGAACTTCCCGATCGGGAGCACCCGGAGACGGTGGTTGCCGGTCGTGCAGTGGGCGATCACCTGCAGGGGATCGGGCAGGCACTTCATGGTCTCGCAGACGGCGTAGACCTTCTCGTCTTCGGGAGGGTTCAGGAGTTCCAGGGCATAATCCACCATATAGACCCCGACCAGGAGCCCTGGGGCCGCATAGGTGTGAAATTCGATACACTTCCTGAAATGATCGATCAACTCCGGGGTGGTGCCTTTCGACTCGAGCCGGGCCTCGATGTCCTCCCATGTGTGGTTCAGTCTCGGTTGCATGGAAGATAGTTGGTCATGGTTAGTTGTAAATATTTTGGCCAAGTAAATAACATTTAGTTTACCTCTCTGGGGGCGGTTAGGGCATATAACCAGTGTAGCATCGTGTTATCGCATAAGATGGGACGTAATGGTGGCCAGATCATATTCAAGAATTGTGATTATTTAAAGATCAATTATATGACCTAATATAATGGTTAGTGTTAATCTAATATGTTTAAGTTTATATACTACCGAGTCGAGTAAACCTACTGTGAGCATGTCATCCATCCCTGGCATGCTTGGCAACCGACGTTGAATGCAATCATCGGGAGAATGTGAATGACAGAAACAAATGGAAAGTTACGTTACGTTCCCACGACCTGTCCTTACTGCGGAGTAGGGTGCGGCCTTAACCTCGTGGTAAACGACGGTAAACTCGTCGGGGTTGAACCCAACAAGAGGACCCCGATTAACGAAGGAAAACTCTGCCCCAAGGGCGTCACCTGCTGGGAGTTCGTGCAGAGCCCCGACCGCCTGACGAAGCCCCTCATCAAGAAGAACGGCAAGTTCGAGGAAGCGTCCTGGGACGAGGCGTATGACCTCATCGCCTCGAAGTTCAAGGAGACCTACGAGAAGTACGGTCCGAAGTCCCTCGGCTTCCAGGTCTCGTGCCGGACCCCGAACGAAGAGTGCTACATCATGCAGAAGCTCGCGCGCGTCGCTTTCAAGACGAACAACATCGACAACTGTGCGCGTATCTGCCACGGACCGTCCGTCGCGGGTCTCTCGCTCTCGTTCGGCTCCGGTGCCGCCACGAACCCCTTCGAGGACGTCCTGAACGCCGACGTCATCTTCATGATCGGCGCGAACACGATTGAGGCGCACCCGCTCGCCGGCCGCCGGATCGTCCAGGCCAAGAAGGCAGGCAAGAAGATCATCGTCTGCGACCCGCGCTACACCCCCACGGCGCGCCTCGCCGACGAGTACGTCCGCTACAACCCCTCGACCAACATCGCCCTGATCAACTCGATCATGTACTGGATCATCCAGGAGAACCTCCACGACAAGGAGTTCATCGAGAAGCGGACGACCGGGTTTGAGGACCTGAAGAAGACCGTCGAGAAGTATGCCGAGGTCGAGTCGATCACCGGCGTTCCGACCGAGCGGGTCAAGGAGATCGCGCGGATCTACGCGACTGCCAAGAACGCGGTGATCATCTACTGCCTCGGTATCACGGAACTCACCACGGGTACGGACAACGTCCGGTCTCTCGGCAACCTCGCGATGCTGACCGGCAACGTCGGCAGGCCGGGTGTCGGTGTCAACCCGCTCCGTGGCCAGAACAACGTCCAGGGTGCCTGCGACATGGGTGCGTACCCGAACGTCTTCTCCGGCTACCAGAAGTGCGAGGACGACGCCACCCGGAAGCGCATGGAGGAACTCTGGGGTGTCACCGGACTTGCAAAAGAGTACGGCGCGACCTTAGTAGAGCAGATCAAACAGTGCGGCGACCCGATCAAGGCGATGTATATCTTTGCGCTGAACCCGGTCGTCTCCTACCCCGACTCGAACCTCGTCATGAAGTCGCTTGAGAAACTCGACTTCCTTGTCGTGCAGGACATCTTCATGACCGAGACGGCGCAGTATGCCGACGTCATTCTCCCCGGCGCCTCTTTCGCCGAGAAGGACGGGACGTTCACCAGCGGCGAGCGGCGTGTCAACCGTATCAGGAAGGCCGTCGATACCCCCGGAGATGCCAAGGAAGACTGGCAGATCTTCGTCGACCTCGCCCACAAGCTCGGCCTCAACGGCTTTGACTTCAACTCTCCCGAGGATATCTGGAACGACATGCGCCGGGTCACCCCGTCGATGGCTGGCATCTCCTACGAGAGGATGGAGAAGCCCGAGTCCGTCCACTGGCCCTGCCCGACCCTGGAGCACCCGGGAACCCCGATCCTGCACCGCGAGAAGTTCTCGTCCGCCGACGGCCTCGGCCACTTCTTCGGCATCGAGCACCGGCCGCCCGCGGAGGTCGCCGACGCCGAGTATCCGTTCACCCTGATGACCGGACGGTTGATCTTCCACTACCACACCCGGACCCAGACCGGCCGGGCGAAGATCCTCCACCAGGAGGTGCCGGAAGCCTACGTGCAGATCAACAAGGAGGATGCGGCACGGCTGAAGATCCAGCACGGAGAGAAGATCCGGCTCCGGGGCAGGCGCGGTCAGGCAGAGGCTCTTGCCAGGGTGACCGATGAGGTCGCGCCCGGGGTGCTGATGATGACGATGCACTTCGGTGGCGTAGGGTCCGTGAACCAGTTGACGAACACCGCTCTCGACCCGCTCTCCAAGATGCCGGAGTTGAAGCACAGTGCGGTTGCCGTTGAGAAGATCACGGGGGTGCAGTAAATGGTAGCAAAGGGAGATATGGTATACGCCTGGACGACGAGCCCCGATATCGCGAAGGTCGCGGAGTGCGGCGGCGCGGTGACCGGGCTTCTCAAGTATGCCCTCGAGAACAAGATGGTCGACGCAGTCCTCGCGGTCAAGAAGGGCGTGGACCTCTACGATGCGGTCCCCACGATCATCACCGACCCCGCCGAGATCGGACAGACGGCAGGTTCGCTCCACTGCGGAACGCTCCTGCTCGCGAAGCTGGTCAAGAAGTACCTCGACGGCGCCGAGAACATGCGCCTCGGGGTGACGGTGAAGGGCTGCGACGCGATGGGTCTCTACGAACTCGCGAAGCGCAACCAGGTCAACCTGGACAACCTCCTCATGATCGGCGTCAACTGCGGCGGTTCGGTCAGCCCCGTGGCTGCCCGGAGGATGATCGCCCAGAAGTTCGGGGTTGACCCGAACGACGTCGTCAAGGAAGAGATCGACAAGGGCCAGTTCATCATCGTCACGAAGGACGGCCAGCACAAGGGCATCTCGATGGACGAGCTCGAGGAAGAAGGCTTCGGCCGCCGCTCGAACTGCCGCCGCTGCAAGATGAAGGTCCCCCGCCAGGCAGACCTCGCCTGCGGTAACTGGGGTGTCATCGGTGACAAGGCCGGCAAGGCCACGTTCGTTGAGGTCTGCTCCGAGAAGGGCGCGAACCTCCTCGATGCCGCCGTGAAGGCCGGAGCGATCGCCTCCGAGCCCGCGAACCCGAAGGGGATCGAGATCCGCGGCAAGGTCGAGAACGCGATGCTGAAGCTCGGCGACAAGTGGCGGGCCCGCTACTTCGAGGCCCTCGGCGAGGGCAAGGAGCGCCTCCAGACGATGATGGAGGACTCGAGCCGGTGCACCAAGTGCTACGCCTGCATCGAGAACTGCCCGATCTGCTACTGCGTCGAGTGCAGCACGAAGAAGCCCTACCTGGTCCCGCCGGGTGTGCTCCCCGTGCCGTTCATGTTCCACCTGATCCGCTACGCCCACGTGGCGGACTCCTGTGTCAACTGCGGCCAGTGCGAGGAGACCTGCCCGATGGAGATCGCGAACTCGCTCTACATGCACGCCCTGCAGGTGGACATGGAGCGGATGTTCGGCCACACCCCGGGTGTGAACATGGATCTCCCGGTGCTCGCGCTCGTTGAGGAGAAGGCTGAGCGCCAGCGCCTCTTCGACACCGGAAGCGACCAGATCTACGACGTGTTCAAGTAACGACGCGTGCCCCTTTGGGGCAGGCGGAGTCTGAACGTGTTACCCCCGGCCGGAGCGGACCCGGCCGGGCCGGTAATGACTGCTAGAAAACACCTTGAGCTCCAACACAACCCTGATGTGCCCGTGCCGGGGCACAGAAGGGTCGGGCGACGCCCGGAGCTGCGGGAGGGGCCACCTGATAACCTCCCTCCCCTCCGCCGGGTGGCCTGTAAAAACCTCTTCTGCAACGTGTTTTGCCCGTCAAGCCGGAAGATTGAACGTCCGCAGCCTCGTATCGAGAGATAAGAATGAAGTTTGTCTGTCCGTTGATTGTTGTTCGCGATATTGAGGTCTCAAGAGCATTCTATGAAACGGTGCTCGGCCAGAAGGTTCTCCATGACCTCGGAGAGAACGTATCCTTCGAGGGCGGTTTTGCAATCCATCTCCGGCCGCATTTTGCGTGCCTCATCGATGCCAACGAGGATGAGATAGTATCCGGACCAAAGAACGCCGAACTCTACTTCGAGGAGGATGATCTCGACGCCTTTCTCAAACGGCTCGCGACGCTCGATATCAACTACGTCCACGAACTCCGGGAGCAGCCCTGGGGTCAGCGGGTCGTCAGGTTCTATGACCCGGACCTGCACATCATCGAGGTCGGCGAGCCCATGGAGAGCGTGGTAATGAGGTTCCTTAAGGCCGGGCTCTCGATCGAGGAGACTGCCGGGCGCACCTCAATGCCGGTGGAGTTCGTCAGGCAGCTCGCGTAAGACCCGGCCAATCTCTGGCTGACGGCGACCCGGAGAAACCCCGCCCGGAGCATTCCGGGCTGTTTTGCCGGGCGTTCCGCCTTCCGGGCGGAGCTCCGGCAAAACCTCCATGGGATAGCCTTATGATGCTGCAGGACGATCTGGCATCTTGTGGTGAACTACCATGAAATGCTATAGTTGCGGTGCAGAGATCAATCCGAAAAAGACGAGATGTCCCAAATGCGGGGCGAAAGTTGAAGCGGGAAGCGGACAACCGCAGGCAGTCGGAGTTGCAAGGGGGCGAAAGTAAAGACCTCGATTGCCCCCTATCCTGACCTCTTTTATCCTTCCTGCTCTTTTTGTGCCCGCGGTGCGGTGCGCCACCAGTAATAGACCTCGTAGACCATCAGCGCGAGCAGCACCGCGCAGGCCCCGAAGAAGAAGCCCATCACGAGATCATGGACGGGCGGGGTGCCGGCGGTATCGAAGGCAGGAGCCCTGAGCGTCGAGAACTCCTCGCCGCTCCCCCCGGTCATCTTCGGTACGGCCGACGAATCCCAGGAGCCTCCCGGCATGCCCTGGGGCAGCACGAGCGGGAGGAACGTGAGAAGACTCAGGCTAGCGAAGATGAGGAGGCCAAAGAGCGTCGCATACTTCTGGAGCACCGACCGGAGATCGCTCACCGGCGGCGCGATGATCAAGACCTGGTTTGCGAGAGCGTAGACCTTGACCTCCCGCCCCTTCTCGCTCCAGCGGGTCTCCGTCACCTCAAGGAGCCCGGCGTCGAGGAGGTTCTCGATGTGGTAGGAAGCGGTGGTGATGGGGATCTTCATCAGCCGGGCGACCTCCGAGGACGTCAGCGGCCCTCCGCCGAAGGCCTGGATGACCGCGTTCGCCGTCTGGCTCGCCATTGCCCGGGCGATCTTCTGTGCCCGCTCATCACCCGGCTGGATTACTACGACATCGTCAGCCATGGAGTGCTTCAAGTATCTTGCTCTTCCCGAGCTCGAGCGCCTGGCCGAGCCGGGATGCGTCCGCTCCCGCGCCCTGCGCAAGGGTCGGCTTGCCGCCGCCCTTCCCGCCGAGGAGATCGCAGACCTCGCGGACGATATCGGCAGCGTTCACCGCCGGGTTGCCCGACGTCGCCACCACCCTCACGTTCCCGTCACCTGATGCGAGGAGCGCCACGCCGCCTGCGTCCGCGACGGAGGTCGCCAGCGCGACGAGTTCCTTCTGGGCCGCATCCACCTGCCTGACGACGACCCGGACCCCGTCGACCATCTCGCCGTTGAGGTTCTGCATCTCGAGCTCCACCACCTTCTTCTGGAGGCGCTCGATCTCTTTCTTCTGGTCTTTCCACTCGCCGAAGAACCGTGCCACTGCCGCCGGCAGGTTGTCGGGCTGGACGCTCACGACGTCGGCCGACGTCCGCAGGAGGTCTTCCATGCCCTGCATCGCCCGCACGGCGGCGACGCCGGCCGCAAAGACCAGCCGCTCAACGCCGTCCTGGATATGCTCGATGCCGAGGATCTTGATCGGCCCGATCTCGCCGGTCGACCGGACGTGCGTTCCCGCGCATGCCTGGACGTCGCTTCCGACCTGGACCGTCCGGATCTCCCGGCCCGGCGGGACACCCCCCTGGTAGAGGCCGAACCCGTACTTCTGCTCGGCCTTCGTCCGCTCCTCGACCTTGATGCAGACCGGGGAGTTGGCCATGACCAGCCTGTTCGCCTCGATCTCGATCCGCTTGAGTTCTTCGGGCGTGATGTGCTTGTAATGGCGGATGTCCAGGCGGGACGTCTCGCTCCCCTTCTGGGCGCCGGCCTGGTGGACGTGGGCGCCGAGCACCTTTGTCGCGGCGTGCAGGAGGACGTGGGTCGCCGTGTGATGGCGCATCAGCGAGAGCCGGCGCTCCTCGTCCACCATGCCCTTCACCCGGTCGCCGCGCTTCAGGGGGCCTCCGGTGACCCGGTGGAGGATCACCTCGCCGATCTTCGTCGCCTCCTCAACCCGCACCATGTGGTCGGCCGCCACCAGGGTCCCGGTATCGGACGGCTGACCGCCTCCCTCGGGGTAGAAAAGCGTCTGATCCAGGACTACCATCCCGTCGAAGTAGTCGAGGACCATCGCCTCGAACTCGATCTCGCACGGCAGTTCGTAGTAGAGCTTCTTCGTCGGCGGCAGGGTCTTTGCCCGCTCGCGGTAGGGAGCGAGCGGGTCCTGCCCCTCCGCCTCTTTCTGCGCCTCGGAGTGGATGTCGGCGATCAACGAGTAGAAGTTGTCGGGGATCTCCACCACGGCGCCCTCGGCGGCGGCGACATCCTTGATCATCTCGGGCGGGATGCCGTGCGAGTCGTAGAGGGTGATGACCTCCTCGAGCGGGACGCGGCTGCTCTTTGCCTTGTAATTCCGGGCGATCTTCTGGACGATCCGGGTCCCGCGTTCGAGCGTGCTCGCGTAGCGAACCTTCTCGTTCTCCACGATCTCCCTGACCACGTCCACGTCCTGCTCGAAGTTCGCGACTCCCACGGACTGCATCTGGGCTTCCACGAGGTCGGCGAGATCCTCGTCCATCGAGAGGTCGTTCATCATCCGGAGGGTCCGGCGCAGCACGAGCCGGGCGAGGTAGCCTTCGCGGACGTTCGAGGGGACGATGCAGTCGCCGAGCATATAGGCGAGGCACCGGGTGTGGTCCGCGATCGCGTAGACCTTCTCGATCGGGACGACGATCCGCTCAAGCCGGTCCACCGGGACGTCGATGGTCTCGGCGACCTTCCTCCGCAGGTTGTAGAGGTTCGTCCCGGAGATATCCATCACGCCGGCGCACCGGGCGCTGAGGCCCATGATCTTCGTGAACTCCGGATTGTCGAGGAGGTTCTCGAGGTGGGCCGAGTGCATCAGCCGGCTCACCATCTCCGGGAAGACCGCGTCGTAGATCGTCGGGGAACCTTTTGAAGCCCAGACAAACCGCTCAAGACCGTAACCCGTATCGACGATGTTCAGCCGCATCGGATAGTAAGGTACCCCGTTGACGTCGACGGGCGGCTTGTCGGTCTTCTGCCGGCCGAGGTTCATGAAGACCAGCGTCGCGACCTCCAGGCCGCCGATGAGCACCTCGACGGAGGCTCCGGCGTTCCCGCCGCCGTACCAGGGATGCTCCTTGTAGGTGACCCGCGAGAGGTCGCCCCCGATCGACGCGATGAACTCGTCGCAGAGGGAGACCGTCTCGTTCTTCCAGTAGATCTGCTCTTCGGGGGTGTTGAAGGCGTGGTGCGCCATCATCTCAAAGAGCGTCAGGTGGCGCCCGGACCTGCCGACCGAGTCGAGGTCGTTTAACCGGATGCAGGGCTGGGAGATGGTCAGCGGGTTTGCCGGCGGGGGGACGACCCCGCTCGTGACGAAAGGCTGGAAGTCGGCGATAGATGCAATTGTAAGATAGATATCGTCTCTCCACCGGGCGGCTACGGGGTATCGTTCAAGGCGTGTATGACCGTGCCGCTCAAAGAACGAGAGGAATGCCTCCCGCATCTCATCGACGGTATGTGGCTTGAAGACCGGGTTGCCGATGAAGTTATACGTCACACACGGAGCGTCGCCGCAGAGTTCCTGTTCGGGGTCACGGGTCCAGAAAGCCGCCCCGCAACTCTTGCAGACTTTCCGCTCAAACCCCTGGGTTCTGAAATAGTCGAGCGTATATTCTTCCTCGAGCATTGAAAATCACGCAGCATAATTCTGTATGATTGGGAGCGATATAGTTGTTTGTGCGAATTGTTTACGCTTTCCAGGTCGTCCTGGTACCAGAGATCGTAGGATTCATATAATCCCTGTCCGCTCGGCGATACGAACTGCGAGGATGTGCAAGCACTCGCGCCCCCGGAAGAGAAAATCGCTGCAGGTGCAGAAGTCACCCTCGACGACGTACTCGGCGCTCCGTCCGACCACGACGAAGAAGTCCCGGTAGCGCTTCACCTGCCCGGCATCGACCGCTGAGAAGCGCTTTCCTCCCCCGTTCCCCGTAGGCATGCTCGATGCAGGCGCGAAACTCCGGTGTCAGCCTTTTCTCGCTGCTCCATCTTCTCGCCAGATGCCACTCATGGAACTACCACTACGTGTGGCGGGATCCGGGATATAATGCCACCCCATGCGGGAGGCGAGCGCCTCCATGGCCGGGTGCCTCGAGCGCGTAGTGGGTGGCCTCGAGGCAGGGTATGGGCGAGGCACGGGCGACGCTGTGCTTCAACTCAGCCGAGAGGAAGGCATCCGCCCCGAGGTTCGACGGCCTCCCGGAGGAGGATCGGGGTCAAACCCGCTGCCCCCCGACGACGGCGAGACGCCGGATCGTTCCCAACCTCGCCGTAGACCCGTATCCCCCCGCCCGGGAGGCGGCGGGCGATCTCTTCAGGCATCGAGGGAGCAGTCGCCGACGAGGCCGGCGGCCATCCGCTCCACTCCGGTGAAACCGAGCCTCTGCCGCGAGGACGTCGTTGACACCGCCCACCGCGTGGTCGAAGTTCGTGTGCATTACATAGAGGTTCATGTCGGGCGGCTAGGATAGTCCGGAGCAGGTGCGACGATCGGGCCCCTGACCGCCGTGACCGGGCTCCAGAGGGGCGTATGGTGGACGACCAGCATATCCGCCCCGGCCCGGACGGCGGCATCCACCACGGTCTGCGTGGCGTCGAGCGCAGAGCAGACGACTGCCGATCGTCGTCGGTCCCCTCGACGACGAGACCGATCCTCCCTGCATCGTACTCCTCGGCCAGTTCGGGCGGAGCAACCTGCTCCAGTGCGGCGATGAACCTCTCGATATCCATGCAGTATCCCTGTCGACCCCTGGAATTAAAAAGATGAATGAGGGCAACCCGGACACCCGTAGCTCGTATAGAAACCGGTCTCCCGGCACGTTTGCTAACTCCCCGGGTAATTAGCGACCAGTATCATTCTAACGCCGCGAATTTTTGAAATAGAGTATGGAAAGAGATAAATTCAAAAAAATCGACATTCGACTATCGTCTATCGGAGACAGAACATGCTGAGAAATCTTATCGTTGGAATCGTCCTCATCGTCCTCTGTGCCGGCATCCCGGCGGTCTGTGCAGATATCGGGGGCGATCAAGGGTGGTACCGTGTCCACTGCAACATCGACGGTGCTGACGTATACTTTGACGGACAGTACATGGGCACCACATTCGGAGGAGAACTCTACGTCCCGGTCTACACCACCGGATCGTCGTACAGCACCATCCGGGTCGAGAAGAGCGGCTACCAGGCCTACACCGGCAGCCTGCCCTCGACCCCCCCGGCGGGCGAGACCAAAGACGTCTACGCGACGCTCCAGCCGATCGAGACCTACGGGTCGATCTACGCGACCTCAAACCCCACCGGTGCGGCGATCTACCTGAACGGCAACTACCAGGGAACGGCGCCGCTCACGATCTCCAGCCTCTCCCCGGGCTCCTACAATCTCCGTGCCGACCGGTCCGGCTACCAGTCCGAGTCCACCAGCGTCACCGTCCAGTCCGGGAAGCAGTCTGACGTACGCTTCACCCTGACACCGGTCCAGCAGTACGGGGCGGTCAGCATCACCTCGAGCCCCTCCGGCGCATACGTCTACATGGATGGGGTCTACAAGGGCCGGACACCCCTGACGCTCAATAACGTCGCGGCAAACAGTCATAACATCGAACTCGACCTTTCCGGCTACTACGACTGGAAGACGACCGTATCGGTCGTGTCCGGCGTGACCCGGTACGTCGACGCCCGGCTGACGCCCCTTCCCTCTTCACCGGGGGCCATCGATGTGGTCTCCTATCCCGCAGGCGCGGACGTCTACCTTGACGGCAAATACCAGGGGAAGACCCCCTCGGCAGGGGTCTACACGATCTCGAACGTTGCGGTCGGCTCCCACACCGTCAGGGTCTCCATGAGCGGCTACCAGGACTACACGACCTCGGTCGACGTCAGCGGAGCGACCACGAGCCATGTCACCGCGACCCTCCAGCCCGCCCCGGTGACCTCGGCCGGTTCCATTGCGGTCACCTCCTCCCCCTCGGGCGCCGAGATCTACGTCGATAACGCCTATAAGGGCATAACGCCGCTGACCATCGACGGCATTGCTGCCGGTAGCCACACGGTCATGCTGGCGCACAGCGGTTACAGCGACTGGACGACCACCGTTCAGGTCGGTGCCGGAAGCACTGCCTCTGTCTCGGCCTCGCTTGCAGCCACGCCGACCCAGACCCCCAGCACGGGCATGGCACCCTTTGCCGTCGTCGGTGCACTCGCCGTCCTCGGCCTCCTCGCGGGCCTGCGGAAGCGGGACTGAGCGGCAACCCCCCTTTTTTCGGCCCGAACCGATCCCGGACCATCCCTCCTTGCAGCATCCCCGTATCAGGGGCCATATTACTAAAAGTAATAATCAACATCTATAAATATTCCAAAATGAATATTCGTTCATGGAAAAGTCCCTAGACCTCATCAATGCCCGGATACGCGACGGTACTGCACGAGTTGTTACCGCCGACGAGATGCCGGACATCGTCGACGAACTGGGAGAGGAAGGGGCTCTGGAGGAGGTCGACGTCGTCACGACCGGGACGTTCGGGGCAATGTGCTCCTCCGGTGCCTTCTTTAACTTCGGGCACGCCGACCCCCCCATCAGGATGGAACGCGTCTGGCTCAACGACGTTGAGGCATACGCGGGCATAGCGGCGGTCGACGCCTACCTGGGGGCGACCCAGGAGGCCGACACCAAGGACCGGCCCTACGGCGGCGCCCATGTCCTCGAAGAACTCGTCGCCGGAGGCACCGTCGAGCTGCGGGCGACCTCCCGCGGGACTGACTGCTACCCGCGCCGGAGCATCGCGACGGAGCTCCTGCTCGAGGACATGAACCAGGCGATCATGGTCAACCCGCGGAACTCCTACCAGCGCTACAACGCGGCGACGAACACCACCGACCGGACGCTCAGCACCTATATGGGCACCCTCCTTCCGCGGTGCGGCAACGTCTCCTACTCCGGCGCGGGGACCCTCTCGCCGCTCTCAAACGACCCCGAATTCCGGGTCATCGGGAGCGGTGTCCCGATCTTCCTTGCCGGCGGCGAGGGTATGATCGTCGGCGAGGGCACCCAGCACTCTGCCGGAGGCGGCTTTGGGACGCTGATGGTGACCGGGGACATGAAGCAGATGCGCCAGGAGTTCCTGCGGGCGGCGGTGATGAACGGCTACGGCGTGACGATGTATATCGGTCTCGGTGTGCCCATACCGGTCCTCGATACCGGCATCGTCCGGAGCACCGCGGTCCGCGACGAGGATATCCTGACCAACGTGATCGATTACGGCACGCCGCGGCGGGACCGGCCCTCGGTGGCGACGGTCAGTTATGCCGACCTCAAGAGCGGGTCCATCGAGATCGGCGGGGAGACCGTCAGGACGTCGTCGCTCTCAAGCTACCGGGGAGCGCGGGCGGTGGCGCAGGAACTGAAGGCCTGGATCGAGGCGGGGAAGATGGAACTCGCGCTTCCCACCCGGCGGATCGACCCGGCAAAGCGTGTGAGGCCGATGCGGGAGACGGCGGTCACGCCCCGTGTCCGCGACATCATGAACCGGCAGGTGATCAGCATCACCGAGGACGAGGAGATCCGGGTGGCGGCAAAGCGGCTCTTAAAAGACGAGACGAATCACCTCCCGGTCCTCGACGGCAACGGGGCGCTCGTCGGGATCATCACCACCTACGACATCTCGAAGGCCGTGGTGAACGACGGCAGGCTCCGGCAGGTGAAGGATATCATGACGCGGAAGGTGATCAAGACGACCCCGGACGAGCCGGTGGATATCGCCGCCCAGAAACTGGAGCGGAACAACATCAGCGCGCTCCCGGTGGTGGACGCGACGAACCGGGTGGTCGGGATCCTCTCGGCGATCGATCTCGGGAAGCTCTTCGGCGGGAGGCGGCGGCCATGAAACTCCTGCTGACGTTCTCCCGGAGGGGGGAGCACGACCCGGGACGGGAGCCGGTGATCGCCCGCGTGGTGAAGGAGACCGGGGTCCTCATCAACGTCGAGAAGGCGAACATCGACTCGATGGCGGGCGAGGTGCTGATCGATGTCCCGGACGCCGACGCGGATCTCATCCGGCGGCGGCTTGAGGAGATGGGTGTCTCGGTCAGCGTGATGGAGAACGCCGTCACCCGCGACGAGGCGGAGTGCGTCGACTGCGGGGCCTGCATCAGCATCTGCCCGCAGCGGGTCTTTGCCTTCGACGAGGAGTGGCGTCTCCAGGTCAATGCCGAACGGTGCGTCCTCTGCGGCAGGTGCATACGGGCGTGCCCGCACGGCGCCCTCTCGCAGCAGGGATGATCCGGGAGCATTTCGAGTTCCGGGAGACGATCGCGACCATCCTCGCCGACGATCCCGGAACGATCGCGGCGGCGAAGTCCGGGATGATGACCGCCCGGCGGGAGGTCGAGCGGCAGATCGCCCTCGATCCCTATTTTCAGTCAACGTTTGAGCCCTACTCTGTAGAGGCGCCGGGCCGGACCGTCGGGCGGATGGTCCGGGCCGCCGAAGAGGCCGGGGTCGGGCCGATGGCGGCGGTGGCAGGCGCCATCGCCTGGGCCGGGGTCGAGACGATGGCCGCGGCGGGGGCGGCGTTCGGGCTCGTGGATAACGGGGGGGATATCGCCCTCGTGAGCGACCGCGAGATAAAAGTAGGCGTCTTTGCGGGGGCGTCGCCCGTGAGCGGGCAGATCGCATTCCGGATTCCGCCGCAGGAGAAGACCCTCGGCATCTGCACCTCGTCGGCGACGGTGGGCCCGTCGATCAGCCTCGGCGTCGCCGATGCCGTGACGGTCTTTGCCC
>DALN01000063.1:19687-25070 GCA_002499455.1 Methanoculleus sp. UBA77
GCGTTCTCGCCGTCGGTGAGGATGAGGACGGGTTTTGCGTCTTTCACGCCGAAGACCACCTCGTAGATGTCGAACTCGTCGATGATGACCCCCCGTGCGAGGTCGGATGCCGCGTGGAGCTGCATCCGTTCCATCGTCAGTTCGTCAGGCGTCTCCCGGAAGTAGTAATAGAAGGCCTGGTAGGCGTTGAGGAGGTCGGAAGCGAGCAGGGCTTCCCGTGTCTCTGCATCAAGCGCATCGAGCCTCTCCGCGAGGCGTTCGTCGTCGTCGCCGCTTGCCTCGAAGAGCTCCTCGGCAAGGTCCGCAAGTTCAGCATAGGTACTCATATCTCTTCCCGCTACAACATGCCCTCCGCACCCCTCCCCGGCCGGATTGCGGCCCGGATGGCCGAAACGGTGCAGGCGGCGCATGAATAACTATATCGGTCCCCCCGGAAAAAAGAATAGGTGTGCGTGAGGAAGATCTGGACTGGGCCGTATACCACGGGATTCCACAGACCGGCAGCATTACGGTCGGGGATCTGGCAGCAGCCACCGGGTTTGAACCCGGTGCGGTCATGGCGTCGCTTGAGCGTCTCGAGCGCTATCTCCTGATCAGACGGTCCGGGGAGGCGGTGCGCCTCCTCTCCATCCAGGAGTCGCTGATCGAGTGCCAGTGCCGGTACACGGATGACATGCCGTTTTTCATCGAGAACGGCGTCATCAAGGCAAAGAGGCGAGAGGATTGAGCGATACGCCCACCGTAGCGGTGCTCCGGATAGGCCACCGGCCTGAGCGCGATCAGAGGGTGACGACCCATGTCGGGCTCGCGGCGCGGGCGCTCGGCGCCCGCGGAATGTATCTTGCGGCAAACGACCCCGGCGTCATCGCGAGCATCGAGGACGTGGCCTCCCGGTGGGGAGGGGATTTCTTCGTCGAGAACGACGTGAAGTGGCGGCGGTGCATCCAGGACTGGAAGGCAGGCGGCGGCAAGGTCGCCCACCTCACGATGTACGGGCTCCGGATGACCGACGTCATCGACGAGATCCGGAACGAAGAACGGGTGCTCGTCGTCGTCGGGGCGGAGAAGGTGCCGGGGGATATCTACGGCCTCGCCGACTACAACGTCTCGGTGACCACCCAGCCCCACTCGGAGATCTCCAGCCTCGCCCTCTTCCTCGACCACCTCTTTGAGGGGAAGGAGCTCAACCGGGAGTATCCCGACGCGAAGATCCGGATCGAGCCGACGAAAGTGGGGAAGAAGACGGTGGAGCGGTGAAGGGCCGGGTGCTGGTCGCCGGGTTTGCCACGCGGCACGTGGCGCAGTCGGCCCGCCGGGCCGGCTATGCGGTCTACGCCGTCGACCATTTCTGCGACCAGGACCTCGCCTGGTGCACGGAGGACCGCCTGACGTTCGGGGAACTCGACGAACTCCCCGATACGATCGCCGAACTCGCCGCCCGCCACCCGGTCGACGCACTGGTCGTTACCTCAGGCGCAGAGGCGATCGGGACGACGATCCCGCTCTGCGGGACGCCGCCCGCGAAGGTGGAGCGGTTCCTCGACAAACTGGAGATCCAGCGGTTCTTCGAGGGGCTGGAGGTCCCGGTCCCGCCGCTTGCGGGGAGCGATCGGTTTCCGGCGATGGTCAAGCCGCGCCGGGGAGCCGGAGGGTGGCGGAACGCCGTCGTGAAGACCGCAGAAGACCTCCGCCGGTGGGAGGAGGCCTGGCCCGACGTCCCGTATATTGCACAGCACCTCGTCGACGGGATACCCTCGAGCGTCTCCTGCGTTGCGGACGGCCGGCGCGCGCGGGCCGTCGCAGTCAACCGCCAGATCCTGCGGGGGGAGGGGGAATCCGCGCACGGGTTTGCCGGGTCGGTCACCCCGTTCGCCCATCCGCTCGCCGCGGAGATGGTCGCGGTCGCGGAGCGGATAGCGGCAGCCAGCGGCTGCGTGGGCTCGGTCGGGGTAGACTTCATGGCGGGGGAGAAGCCCTGGGCGATCGAGATCAATCCCCGGTTCCAGGCGACCGTGGATACGGTCGAGATGGCGACGGGAGAGAACGTCTTTGCGCTCCACATGGACGCCTGCCGGGGCGTGATCCCGGAGGCGAGGCCGCAGGCCCGGCAGATCGCGGTCCGGCGGATCCTCTTTGCGGAGCGCGACATGCGGCTCGACGCAGACCTCTCGGTGCTTGCGCCTCGCATCGCCGATATCCCCTGGCCCGGAACCGAGTTCGAGGAGGGGCATGCCGTCGTGAGCGTCTTCGGATGCGGCAGGACCGAAGCGGCGGCGTTCGAGAGCCTGGAGCAGAATACCGCGGCTGTCCGTCGGCTGATCGGGGCGTGAGAGCCCCGCCTTACCCCCTCCAGGGTGGGGCTGCCTCTCCGCCGGAGACGGGAAAGAAAATTATATATTGAGCACCCAGTATGCTGGGTATCGTATCGAACATCTATTATACAATATTACCCACAGGGAAGATTTGAGCATGGTATCCGTCACCGAACTGTTAAACGATCCGGCAATCTACGCCTATATCCTGCGGATGATCGGGGAGGACGGCATCGAACTTCTCAGGCGGTTCCCCGAAGAGGGGGAGCACAGCGACGAGGAACTCGCCGAGAAGACCGGTGTCAACCTCAACACCGTCCGCCACACCCTCTACACCCTTTACGAGAAGCGGCTCGCCGAGTACCGGCGCCTGAAGAACACCGAGACCGGCTGGCTCACCTATCTCTGGCACCTCCGCCTGGACCGCGTCCATGATGTGCTCGAGGAGCAGATCCGGGATGCGCTCGAGCACCTCGACGCGCGGCTCTCCTACGAGGAGAGGAACGACTTTTACATGTGCAAGAACTGCGGCGTCGTCTACACCTTCACGGACGCGGCGAACTGGAACTTCGAGTGCCCGAACTGCGAGGTGATGCTCGAGCACTTCGACAACGAGCTCATCGCGAACGCCCTCAAGAGAAGAGTCAACAAGATCAAGGAGAGCCTCGGGAGTGCGTGAGCAGGACTGCATCGACCTCCTCCGGCGCGCCGGGTGCTCGGAGGGGGTCATCGCGCATTGCCGGGCGGTGCGCGACCTTGCCCTCACCTATGTCTCCGACAGCACCGTCGACCGCGACCTGGTCGCGGCCGGCGCCCTTCTCCACGATATCGGCCGGGGCGTGACGCACGAGATCCGCCACGCCGAGGTTGGCGGCGAACTGTGCCGCTCGTTTGGCCTCGATGAGGCGATCGTCGCCATCGTCGAGCGGCACATCGGCGCCGGGCTGACGGCCGACGAGTGCTCGCTTCTCGGCCTTCTGCCCCGCGACTGCATGCCGCAGACGATTGAAGAAAAGATCGTCGCCCACGCGGATAACCTGGTGAAGGGGACCTGGGTCATCACGATGGAAGAGCGGCTCGAGCACGCGATCGGGCTCCCCCGGCGGCAGAGGAAGCGGATCTTCAGGCTCGGCCTTGAAATGGAACTCTTCAGATGATCAGCTGTTTTACCTGCGGGAGCGCCCGCAGTTCCTCGTAGACCGATGCCGGGACCCGGGATTCGTCCACGATCATGACGAGCCTGGGGTCCTCTGCGAGGTATGGGTCCGTGACGAAGATCTGGCGGATCGAGAGGTCGTGGTCGACCAGGACCTTGACCGCTGCGCCGACGATCCCCTTCTGGTGCGCGTCTTTCGGGAAGAGCGTGATGACCGAGAGGCCAAGGGCCTCGGCAACCCGGGAGAGGTCGGGTGCCGCGCGCATCCGGAGGAAGACCTCCCGCAGGTCGGGGTTCTCGAGGATGCGGCGGGCTGTGGCGTCCACGACCCTGCGGTCGGTCTCGATCGCCCTCCCGATGTGCGTCGCGGGGATCTCGATCCCGTTGCAGACGATCCGCCCCTCTTCGTTGATGCCGAATCCGTTCTCGAGCAAAAACCGGATGACCCGGCCCTGGGACGGGGAATCAGCGAATTCCCGTGAGATGTCGGCCCACATGCAGGAATATTGGGTCGGAGCAGATAAATATACACCGAAGCCTGTAGTGGAGCGCCGGGGTGCAGGTCTGTCTCCGGGGAGCCGGGTTCTCCGGAGAGCAACTTATTTTAGGTTGCACAGCGTTGTATAGAGAAGAACAGGGCGAGGGTTGCCAAGCCAGGTCAAAGGCGCTAGGTTGAGGGCCTAGTCTCGTAGGAGTTCGAGCGTTCAAATCGCTCCCCTCGCATTCTATCTTTTCATGCGATTTCTGTGTGTTTTTGTGTATCCTGCAGGATCCGATCACGCATACCTCTCTCACGCCGGCGGGAGAAGCGATCAGGGGCCGGAATCGGTTCGGAAAAAATAACCGGGAGCATTCCGATACTGTATCGGGATACACATGGACCTGGCGACCGAGAGACGAGATGGGATCCTGACATTCGTGATGCATGGAAGGCTTGACGGCTACGGTGC
The DNA here is from genome assembly GCA_002499455.1 of Methanoculleus sp. UBA77. Classification (GTDB taxonomy): domain Archaea; phylum Halobacteriota; class Methanomicrobia; order Methanomicrobiales; family Methanoculleaceae; genus Methanoculleus. The sequence goes on from DALN01000063.1 coordinate 24,106, forward strand.
GGGGCAGCTCTCCGATGCCGTGCAGGCATCGCTGCAGGCCGACGACCGTTCGGTCGTCTTCGACCTTACCGGGGTGAGTTACCTGAGCAGCGCAGGCATCCGGGTTCTCCTTGCCGTAAAGAAGCGACTGAAAGAGCGGAACGGGACTCTGGCCATTGCCGGGATGCAGGAGTACTCCAGAAACGTTCTTGATATGGCCGGCGTGACGCCGGTATTCTCCCTCTACCCCACGATCGGGGAGGCCGTCCTCGCCTGCAGAAAACCGCAGGACAGCCTCTCGGTCATCAACGAACTGGCCCGGACCCCGGTCACAAGGGACGGCGTGGCCTATACCGTCGAACCGGCCTCTGCGCGGAGTGCGTCGCTCCGGGTCACCGGCAGCCTGGATAAGATGCTGCGCGCCCGCCTGACCGAAGGAGATATCCGTGCAATACCGTTCTCGGATCTCCACTACTCGCTCGGCATCGGGGCGCTCGGAGAGGGCGTGGCGGAGACGCTCCCGCTTCTTGGGGAGATGATCACCCTGCACGGCTCGGTCGTATGGCTGCCGACCGACGGGAACGCCACACCGGACTTCTTCACGCCGGTGAAGGACACCGGGGAACTCTGCATCTACTCCGGGTATAACGTAGCACTCGACGGGCCGTTTCACGAGATCGTCACCGTCGACGCCGGGGACGAGGGCAGCATCACGCTCTCCGACGTATACCGCACGATCTTTGACTTTGCCCGGGAGCAGAGGCGCGATTTTACCGGGATCGTCGCACTTGCCATGTGGGCCGTTATCGACGGGGTCTGCAGTCTGGGGATGAAGAGAGCGCCTATCGCTGCGTTGTCACCGACGAACGACCTTCCCATCAACGCCGAAGAGAACGCGAAGGATTGGCTCGAAGAGAACAATGAGCCGAAATACCGCGGGGACACGATGGTCAGTTTCGGGTTCGGGATAGACTATTCGGCCTGCA
>DALN01000063.1:25075-25414 GCA_002499455.1 Methanoculleus sp. UBA77
CACGGCGTCATCTTCCGGGGAGTGCCGTGGGATGCCTCGGTCGATCTCTCCCGGCAGATCGAGCGGATCGTGAGCGAGGCCGAGTTCGTCGATATGCGTCACCTCAAGGATAACACCCGGATCCGGCGGGCGAAGGTGGGCGTGGCCTACATCTCGGAGATCGTGGTCGAGGAGTGAGCGGGGTTCCATCAGGGATGGCCGGCAGGGTGCGCCGGAACCTGCTCCGACCCCTTTTCTGCAGGGTTGCGGACAGAGCGGCGGCTCAGCAACCGGTCTTTGCCCCGGGCTCCGGGAAGGTTACAGCCCCAGATCGGAGAGTCCGGGATGATCGTCGGGGCG
>DALN01000063.1:25430-29841 GCA_002499455.1 Methanoculleus sp. UBA77
GCGTAGCGGCGGCGCATCAGGCCGAACTCGTCGAACTCCCAGTTCTCGTTCCCGTAGGAGCGGAACCAGTTGCCCGAGTCATCGTGCCATTCGTACGCGAACCGCACGGCGATACGTGCTTCATGAAACGCCCAGACCTCTTTTATCAGGCGGTAATCGAGTTCTTTTGCCCACTTTCGCTTCAGAAACGCTACGATCTCCTCACGGCCGTTGATAAACTCCGCCCTGTTGCGCCATACGCTGTCGGCACTGTACGCGAGCGAGACCCTCTCCGGGTCGCGGGAGTTCCAGGCATCTTCGGCCATACGGACCTTCTGCACCGCTGTTTCATACGTGAACGGCGGCAGCGGCGGACGACTCATCTCTGCCATACGTCCCTCCACGCCACGTGAGGATATAAAGATGCGGTCGACATAAGTGACTGCGGGGTGCATATGTTCTGGCAGAACAATATGCATCTGCGGGAGGCACCGGGGACTTCACTCTCTTTGCCGGGTCGTGCTCCCTCCGTACTACTCAATCAGTGTATGAAATTTCATAGCCGGCATGGATCCCCGATTATCATTCAGTATCGTACATTCGTTCGTGAAGGCTATTCGCCAAATTATATATGGGTACGGCTCCGTACAACTGGTTGGAGAGCTAACTTCAATCACCGACATACCACCGTTCGCCCTATGATCCAGAGAAGCCAGTTAGACCTGAGAAAGTTCGTAGCCCCGGAGTTTATCTGCGGCCATGGGGCATTGCAGCTTGCAGGCCGGTACGCGCGCAACTTTGGGATGAGGCATGTGCTCCTCGTCACCGACCCGGGTGTCCGGGCTGCCGGCTGGACGGATGCCGTCGGCGAGAGCCTGACCGAAGCAGGGATATCGTTCACTATCTTTGATGCGATCTCTGTCAATCCCCGTTCCAGGCAGGTGATGTCGGGCACGGAGGTCTACCGGGCCGAGGAGTGCAACGGTATCGTCGCCGTCGGCGGGGGAAGCCCGATGGACTGCGCCAAGGGGATCGGGATAGCAAGCTCCAATATGCGGGATATCCTCGCGTTCGAGGGTGTCGACCGGGTGCCGGTGCCTGCGCCGCCGCTCATCTGCATCCCGACGACCGCCGGGAGTTCTGCCGACGTCTCCCAGTTTGCTATCATAACGGATGACGTAAGAAAGCGTAAGATTGCCATTATATCAAAGACACTCGTTCCCGACATCTCCCTGCTCGATCCGGAACCGCTGACGACGATGTCCCCGGAACTGACTGTGGATACCGGCATGGACGCCCTCAGCCACGCGATCGAGGCATACGTCTCGAATGCCAGCTCGCCCATGACCGATGTCCACGCACTCGAGGCGATACGGCTCATCTCGAGCGCATTGCCTGCAGCCGTCAGGGAGCCCCACAATCTGGACCTGCGGTTCTCGACGCTCCTCGGCAGCCTCCACGCGGGCCTCGCGTTCTCGAACGCCAGCCTCGGCGCCGTGCACGCGATGGCACACAGCCTCGGGGCGGCCTGTGATCTTGCACACGGGAGATGCAACGCAATGCTCCTTGAGCACGTGATCGCGGCCAACTACGAGGCGGCACCGGATCGCTACGACCAGGTAGGAGCGATCCTCGGCGCGGCGGAGGGCGGACGGGGAACGCCGGCGGAGAATGTCGCGGCGTTCAGGAGATCGCTCGGCGTCACGGAGACCCTCGCCGCGGTCGGTGTCCGGGAGGACGCGATTCGCACCCTTGCGAGACAGGCGTATGCCGACCCCTGTATGGTGACGAACCCGCGCAGGCTGACCTGCGAAGACCTCGAACGGATCTATGCATATGCACTCTGACCCTCCGGACGACCGGGATGCGCTCCGGGAGAAGATCATCGGCCTTGGCGAGACCTCTCTGCACAAGAGTTATTATCCGGAGCTGCAGAGCCGGCTTGCGGAACTCGAACGGTTCAGGGCCCTGCTCGACCAGACGCACGACGCAATATTCCTGATCCGTGCGGACACCGGGAGACTTGCGGACGTCAATGCATCAGCAGTGACGTATTTAGGCCTTTCAAAAGAAGAACTCCTTGCGATGCCGTTTGCGAGCCTGATCGCCCCGCACCAGAAGGCCGCGTTCCTTGAGACGGTCCGGAAGAGCAACGAGGTTCCATCCGGTTCCCGGCGGACCTGCACCGCATACCTCGTGTCGCGGGAGGGAAGGGAGATCCCGATGGAGATCACCGTCCGGTCGGTCATCTTCGGTGACGAGCAGTATATTGTGGCGATTGCCCGGGATATCACGGACCGGATCCTCACCGAGGAGGAGTTGAAGATCAAGGAGAGCGCTCTTGAATCCTCGACGAACGGCATCCTCATCGCCGATCTCACGGGGGCCATCATGTATGCCAACCCGGGTTTCGCCTCGATCTTCGGATACGAGCAGGACGGAGTGTTCATGGGAAAGAACCTGGAGGCGTTCTTTGCGACCCCCTCCGTCGGCGAAGAGATTACAGGTCATCTTCTTGATAACCATACGATCGTGAAAGAGACGATCGGGCTGCGGAGCGACGGGTCTTCGTTCCACATCCAGGTCTCCGGCAGCGTCGTGCAGAACGACGCCGGGGAACCGCTCTGCATCATGCTGATCGTTATGGACATCACTGAACGGATACTCACTGATCAGATGAAAAGGAAGACCTACGAGCAGCTCGGGAAGAATATCGAGCAGTTTGCCATTATCGGAGACCACATCCGGAATCCGCTCCAGGTGATCGTCGGGTATGTGGAGATGATCGACGACCCGCTTGCGGAGAAGATCCTCGAACAGTCGTGCCGGATAAACGAGTTCGTCACCCAGCTCGATCGGGGGTGGGTCGAGTCGGCGAACGTCAGGCAGTTCCTCCGGAAGCACGGGGACGGTGGGGAGCCGCCCCTGCAGACGTTCATCCATATCGGCGCCACGAAGGAAGAGGACCCCTGACCTGCGGCATGCCGCTGCCGGGCACGAGTCCCGGCACGGCATTCTCGCCGGTATCTTCCGAGAGGCACCCTCTCGCCCGTCCTGGGACCTGCAACGCCGGTGGGGGTATCCGGTACTCTTCTCCGCTGATGCCTGTGGCGACCCCGGTACAGAAACGGTTCCACTCCGGAGTGCAGGTCTGCACCGTGCAACGTGCAGTTACGCTGAGAATCAGAAAATTTCAGGGGTATAACCCCAAAAACGAAACGCCCCGGCCGGGATTTGAACCCGGGTCGAAAGCTCCGGAGGCTTTCAGGATGTCCACTACCCTACCGGGACTGCCATAATAGGTTGTCCGGCCTGGTATAAAAGGTCAGCGGAGGAGAGAGGTTCAGGCTCTCCGCGATTCATACAGATGCCAGATTTTGCACGCCCCTTCGTGGCTGACCATGCAGGGGCCGACAGGGGTGCGCGGGGTGCAGACTTTCCCGAAGAGCCGGCAGTCGGAGGGCCGGGCGACGCCGCGCAGCACTTTATCGCAGATACAGGCCGAATGCTTATCCACGTGCCGGATCTCGATACCGAACTTCTTCTGCGCGTCGTAGCCCTCGAACTCCGGCTTTAAGCGGAGGCCCGATGCCGGGATGACGGGGAAGCCGCGCCACTCGACGTCAAACGGCTCAAAGACCTCGAACATCAGGCGTTTCGCCTTGACATTCCCCTCACGGGTGACCACGCGCGGGTAGGCGTTCTCCACCCGGTGCACCCCATCGCGGACCTGCTGCACCGCCATCAGGAGGCCGAGGAGAATGTCCTCCGGCTCGAACCCCGCGACCACCTGCGGGACGGGGAAGCGCTCGTACTCCTCATAACCCATCACCGCGCAGACGTGACCCGGGAGGATGAACCCGTCAAGCGACGCCTCTCCCTGGCCGAGGAGCCATTCCATCGCGGGCGGGACGAGCCGGTGGCACGAGAGGATCGAGAAGTTTTCAGGCGGGCGGGAGAGGATCGTGGCGGCGACCGTCGGCGCGGTCGTCTCGAACCCGACCGATATGAAGACGACCTCCCGGTCCGGTTCCCTCTTTGCGATCTCCACTGCCTTGTGGACGCCCTGCACCACCCGGACGTCCCCGCCGCTCGACTCCAGCGACCCCTTCGATCCTGGCACACGCAAAAGGTCGCCGTATGTCGCGATGGTGCAGTCCCGTTCCACCAGATCGAGCGCGGCATCGATCTCGCCCTGCGGTGTGATGCAGACCGGGCAACCCGGTCCCATCACAATCTTGAGTTTTGAGGGGAGGACACTCCGGAGCCCGGCGCGCGCGATCGCCGCCTCGTGAGTGCCGCAGATATGCATAAGCGTGATCTCCCGGTCGACGAGAGCGTGCAGCGCATCGAGAATCTCCTTACCAACCACCATGAATTCTCATACTCTGTTTCACCCGGCAACACATATTAGTACCGACATGGGCAGCGG
>DALN01000063.1:29931-37337 GCA_002499455.1 Methanoculleus sp. UBA77
TAGAATACTCCTCTCTTCTCCTGCACGGGCTCAACCATTCCCGTGGCCTCAAGAAGACGCAGGCACCTGGAGACCTCGGACGGCCGGAGGCCGAGGAGGACGGCGAGATCGCCGGACGTGCAGGGCCGGCGGCGGATGGTCGCAAGGATGCTCTCCAGGGCTTCCCTGACGTCGGGCAGCGCCGCCGCGCCCGTGCATGCCGACCCGATCACCTCTACATTCCCGCCAAGGAGTGCAGCGATGCGTTCAAGGGTCCGCGGCGATGCCGGCGTGACCCAGAGCTCGGCACCCGGACGGTCGAGAGTGTTTAACTGGACGCGGTCCGGCCCGATGGCGGCAACGGCATCCCGGATACGGAGAAGTTCTTCTTCGGTGTCGTTTACGCCCGGAACGATGAAGACTTCGAGCCAGACCTCACCGGGAAACTCCCTCACGAAGGCCGTGACCCCGGCAAGAATCCCTCTGGCGGTGAGGCCGGGGCAGGGGCGGTTGACCTGCCGGAAGACCTCTTCGGAGGCGGCGTCGATCGACGGCACCACGAGATCCGCCCGCACGAGGGCGGCCCGGACATCCGGGTCGGTGAGGAGCGAGCTGTTGGTCAGCACCGCGACCCGGTAGCGAGGGTAACGGTCCTTGATGAAGGCGATGATCTCGCCGATCCCGGAGTGAAGTGTCGGCTCCCCGGAACCGGCGAAGGTGACGTAGTCGAGGTCCGGCGCCCGCGCGAGGAAGTCATCGAGCTCCGCGATGACCCCGTCGGTCGGGACGTACTCGCGCCGCTCGCAGGTGAGGTCGGTTGTCTGCCCGCACTCACAGTAGACACAGTCAAAGGAGCAGGCCTTGTGCGGCACCAGATCGATCCCGAGCGAGATGCCGAGGCGCCGGGAGGGGACCGGGCCGAAGAGATACTGGTATGCCATGAGGTATCCGGACTACCTATCGGCACGAGGGCTCATCAGGGTTCACCTCGCGGCACACCCTTATGTCTCGGCGATCTTGAGCATTCTCCTGCAGAAATGGTCGACCGAGACAAAGACCGCCCTGCAGGCGCTCTCCCGGTCGGCCGGGGGATCGGCGGTGACGAACCGGAGCAGATCCGAGTAATAGTTCAGCGAGGGGTATTTTCTGTGGAACTCGTCAAGGCAGAGTGTTGCCTGCCCCTGTCTCCCCCGGAGATAGGCATAGGTATAGTCGATGAGGCAGAGGACATGGCCCGGCATCTCCATCGATTCGGCAAGCGTCCGGAACTCGTTGAACACCCCCTCGCGGGGGAAGTAAAGGGCGGTCCGGAGGCCGTAGTAGACCGGCTCGGGATCCCCGGGAAACCGCTGGATCATGTCCCGGATGAGGCCCAGGGCATCGCCGAGGTCTCCCTGCTCGAACTTGAGGTGGTAAGCCTCCCGGTAGAAGAGCATGTCGCCGGGAAACCGGATGAGGCCGATCTGGAGCATCTTCACCAGAGCAACGTCGTTCTTATCCCGCTTCGCCTGCAGCAGTCCGGTCTCCAGGAACCAGCGGTTCTCCGGCATCCATTCGGTTGCAAGGAAGATCATCACCCAGAACGGCTCGGAAAGCCACGGGTCCTGTTCGAGTTCTCCCCTGACCAGCCTCTGGAGGCCCGGCCGCAGCTGGCCGAGTTCCTCCAGGTACTGGCGTGCGGACTTTAAGTAGTTCCACCGTTCCGCGGCGGAGTAGCCGGGCTCGGTCGAACCGTCCTTATAGAGGGTATAGTAGCAGTATGCGTGCCAGCAGCCCACGGCAGCGTCGTGCCTCCGGTAGGGCTGGAGAAAGGCCGCCGCCGCGAGCGGCATCCCGAGTTTCATCAGCCTGGCGGCAGCCGCAAGGTGGACCCCGGCCTTCCGCTCCTTCTTCCGCTTCATCCCGCAGGCGATCTCGCAGGCACGGTTGACGAACCGCACATCCCCTGCCCGCTTGCTGACGGTGAAGACCCGGTAGACGATGGCGTCGATGAACTCGTCGTGGGCTGCATCAGGAATGGGGACACCTGCACGGTCGAGGAGCGTGACAATCTGTCCGAAGAAGACGGGGAGGTTCTCATCGATGGCTTCGGTATTGGAGTCGATAAAAGAGGAGATCTCAGCCTTCGCTTTGTCAAGCTGATTTGAGACGACAACCTCCGGAACGAAGCCGTCAGCCATGGATAATCCTTTGGCAGGCGATTATCTTAAAGCCAGTGGATTTGTGCTCCGCGCCATCGGGAAGGAGCTCCTGCAAGAATGCTGAATCTATTTAAGATACCGGCAAGAAGATCCTGTATGTTTGGTGTCTCCACGTACTGCCTTCACCACGAACCGCTCAGTGCGGCGCTCGATAGACTGGAACCCATAACCAGTTGCGTGGAGGTGATGGATGAAGGGCTCCACCACCTCAAGAGCGCTGAGCCGCTGGAGAGTTACTCCTACCTCTACTTTATCCACGCGCCGGCCCGCGGGGTCAACATCGCAAGCCTCCTCGAACCCATCCGGCGGGCAAGCGTCGAGGTCCTGACACAGACGTTCGCCATCGCAGCCGAGGTCGGAGCAGACGTGGTCGTCCACCCGGGCTATTATGCGTGGATCGAGGAGCGGGACCGGGCAGTGGAGAGGTTCCGGCAGTCGCTCGAAGAACTCAGGGCAGCAGCTGCCGATATGTCGGTCACCTTCTTTGTCGAGAACATGGGGGACTGGGAGTACTTCTTCCTGCGCTCCTGCGACGACCTGCCGCTCATCGACGGGATCGGGCTTGCGCTCGACGTTGGCCACGCGAATCTGAACGGGTCCCTGGACTGCTTCCTTGCCCACCCGATAGCCCACTTCCACCTGCATGACAACAGCGGCGACGAGGACACGCACTCCCCGGTCGGGGCCGGGACAATCGACTTTGCCGCCGTGATGAAGGCCGTCGAGAGGAGCAACGTCATCCCCATCGTCGAGGTCGAGACCCTGGATGGGGTGACCGCCAGCATAGCCGCACTTGAGGCAATCAAATCCGGCGCGCGGGGAGAATAAGGCCGGCCGTATCGGGATTTGCGGCCGGGATCATCCGCAACATTTTATAGGGAAAACTTCCAACATGAATGGTGCATTAGGCCTCAGTGGCTCAGCCGGTAGAGCGNNCGCGTCCTTGGTAAGGACGAGGTCGCGAGTTCGAATCTCGCCTGAGGCTCTCTCTGTTCTGGTTCCATGCTCTCTGGAAACTCTTATATCTCTGTTCACCGCCCCTCGACCGTATCCCCAATGAATTAAAGGGCACCCGACAAACCTGATACCGGTCAGACAGCCATGCCATGCGTACAAGACGGCGACACCCTGCTCCTGCACTTCACCAGCACCCGCCCCGACGGCGAGATCTTCGAGGATACCCGGTCGGGCGAGCCGGTTCGGGTCACCCTCGGCAAGAAGCAGATCAATCCTCTCTTTGAAGAGGCGCTGATCGGAAGAGAGCCGGGTGAGACAGTGACCGTGGTGCTGCCCCCGGAGAAGGCCTACGGGAAGTTTCACAGGAAACTCGTGGTCACGATAAAGCGCAGGAAGCTGACCCTCGACCATGAGCCGGTTCCCGGGGAGTTTCTCAAGGTTGAGGTGATGGGAAAACCCTGCCTGGTGACCGTGGTCGAGCTCGACGAGAAGAGCATCACCGTCGATGCAAACCACCCGCTTGCGGGGGAGACGATCACCTACACGATCACGATCGCGGCAATCCTCCCACGGACCGGCTAATCTCCCGTGAAAAGGCTCTATCAGGCCATGAGTACCCGTGAAGAACTACCTTCGCGGTCGGTGGGATTATCTCCCTGGCCCTGAAGGGCGTCCAGCCCTGAACCTGCCGATAAGGTTCATAACCCTGCGTGATCGATAGGCGCCGTCGTTCGGAGTTGTCGCCATGAAGGTACTCGGTATTAACGGGAGCCCCCGGGGCGAGAGAGGCGCCACCATGCGGCTCATCGCAGCGGTCCTCGAGGGCGCGAAGGAGATGGGTGCGGATGTCGATGTCGTGAACCTCACGAGCCTCGACCTTAAGTATCGGAATGCCTGCAGCGCCTGTTTCCAGGAGGGGAGATGCGTCGAGGAAGATGATTTTCCGGGGTTATACAGGAGGATCAAGGCCGCCGATGGGCTCGTGTTCGGGTCGCCCGTGTACTTCGACCTGGTCACCGGCCAGATGAAGTTGCTCATCGACCGGATGGCAGACGGGATCCAGTGCCAGATACTCACCGGGAAGTACGGATGCTCGGTCGCTACATCGGGCGATCACGCCGAACAGGAGGTCGTCACGTACATGAACCATGTCCTCCAGATGCTCGGCGCGACGCCGGTCGGGGGCATGGGGGTCGCGATCGGGAAGGATCCGGATATCCTGACCCGGTCGGAAGAGGATGCACGGGAACTCGGCAGGACGCTCGCTGAAGCGATCCGGACGCGACGGCAGTACCCGGAGATCGAAGCGTTCCACGAGCGATTCCGGAAAAAGTTCGAAGCGGTCATCACCGGAGAAAAACCCGAATGGCCGGATGACTACGAGCGCTGGGTCGATCAGGCGTGGGTCTGGTGAACCCGCCATCGCTCTGAACACCGTGCATCACCCGGATCAACCCGGGCGCCTTCCGGGCGGTCCGGCAACCGACTCCCTACTCCGCCGTACCCAGGGGCATCCCGACCACGCCGTTCACCGGGAGGGAGAACGTGACGGCCCGGGCATCTGTCTGAGGCCCCGCCTCAGCGACGATCGCCTCCATGATGCCGCATCTCGATTCGCTCTTCGCGACGATCAGGATCAGGTCTTTCTCGGGCAGGATGGTCACACCAAAGAACTTCTCCATCTCTTTTGAACCGGTGCCCCGCGCGTGGATGACAGTCCCTCCCGTGGCCCCCGCGCCCTTGGCCGTCTCCATCACGACATCGGCAAACCCCCGGTTTGCGATAACCACGATCAGATCGTGCTGAACCATCTCTTCCATAGGTTGCTCTCCTCCCTCTGTTTCTGGCATGCCCAGCAGGCATTTCATTGCCGGAGATCCGTAGACACTGCGGATGGGCAGCGTAAAAGCGATGCCGCGATTGGGTTTATCCGGGCCCACCACCTCACCGACCTGCTTGAGCAGGACGGTTGACGCTTCCGACGACACCGTGCTGAAGAGAAGCATCTTCTCCGTCTCCCCGAGCCCCAGGAAACCCAATAGTTGAGAGTTTGCCGTACCTCTCCCGAGGGTCAGCAGGTTGAATGTCGCACCCTCACGGGTAAACAGGTCCATGACCTGTTTATCCTGCCCGCGGTCGAATATCGTGACCATCAAGACGAGCGGTGAGCCGGAGGATGTCTCGTGCAGCATTCTCATACCCCGTTACAGATCAATACTCTCGACATTCTCATTCTCAAAGGTTTCTCTCCCGGCCTGCTTCCTCTCCGCGGCTTGTGCTCTCCGCACCTTGATCTGGTAGACCAGCCCTATGACCTGCACGGTTATCAGCGGCATCATGGCCACTATGCCGATGATGCCGAACGCATCCAGCAGTAAGGGACCCCCTACGGCATCGGTGGCGCCGAGGGCGAACGGGAGGAGGAATGCCGCCGCCATGGTGCCCGCGGCCACACCGCCGGAGTCGAACGCGACCGCGGTGAAGATCTCGGGCACGACGAACGTCAGCAGGAGGGCGACGGCGTAGCCCGGCAGGAGGAAGTACCAGATGTCGATACTGGTAAGAACCCGGATCATGGCAAGGGCAAGGGCAATCCCCACGCCGATCGAGAGGGCCAGCATCATGACCCGTCGTGAGATGGCGCCGTTCGTGATATCCTCTATCTGCTTGTTGAGGATATGCACCGCCGGCTCCGCGGCGACGATAAAGAAGCCGATGAGCAGACCTAACGGGATCAGGATCCAGTTATACGGCAATGACGCGATGGCATGACCGAGGTAGGTCCCGGCAGGCAGGAACCCGATGTACACCCCGGTCAGGAAGATCGTGAGCCCCACAAGAATGTAGACAAGTCCCACGCCGATCCTGATCAGCTGGCTTCTCGGCAGCCTCAAGCGTACGATCTGGAACGCCCCGAAGAAGACGATGACGGGCAAGAGGATGAGACAGACCTCTTTGAAGAACCCGACCAATCCTGCGGCGTACAGCGCCGCCAGCTCCCCGACGCTGTTTGCCGTGGCGGGCGTCTCAAAGGCGTAGCCGGTGCCTGTCGGATCGTAGAAGGCCCCCATGATCAGAACTGCCAGGATCGGACCTATCGAGCAGAGGGCGCACAGCCCGAAACTGTCCTCCTCCGTACTCCTCCCGGCACGGACCGCCGAGACGCCGGCACCCAGCGCGAGGATGAAGGGCACGGTGATGGGGCCGGTGGTGACGCCGCCCGAATCGAATCCCACGCCCATGTACTCCGGTGCGGTGAACGCGGCGACGATGAAGATCAGGGTGTAGGTGAGGATGAACAGGTAGGAGATCCTGACCTGGAAGAGGATCCGCAGCATGGCGATCACGAGGAAGATGCCCACGCCGAAGGCGACCGTGGTTGCGAGGACGAAGTCCGGCACGGCGGGGACCTGCCGGGTCAGCACCTGCAGGTCGGGCTCCGCCAGCGTCAGCGCCAGGCCCAGCAGGAAACTGATCAGGATCATCAGCCAGAGGTTTCGCGACTCAGTCAGTTTCGAACCTATCAGCTCGCCCATGGGCATCACGGCTATGTCGGCGCCGAGCGTGAAGGCGCTCATGCCGAGGATGAGCAGAACGATCCCCGGTACAAAGAGCACCAGTGTGCCGGTCGGCAGGGGGGCTATCGTAACATGCAGCAGAAGCACGATGATGCCGATCGGCAAGACAGACCGTGCCGATTCTTTGAATTTATCCACGAGCGCTCTCTGCATTCCCTTTACGTCCCAGTACTTGATCGACATCGAACGGATATATGCATTCGTGATATGCCGGACGGATCTTTGTTGAAACCGGCCGGAGCGGAGCAGACCCAACGTATATATATCATAGCAGCGCACGGCCCGGACCGGAAGCCCGTCTCGTCGGGCCTCCGCACCACGACAGGAGACTGATGGCATGCCCGAATTTGCACAACCGTTCTCCGGGAACCGCATGGAACGTAAACTGGACCGGGGGGAACTCATCCGAACTATCCGCTTTTCGATCGCCGCCGAGTATGAGGCGATCCAGTTCTATATCCAGATAGCCGAGTCGACCGACGACCCGCTGGTCCAGAGAGTGATGCGAGACATCGCTGACGAGGAGAAGGAGCATGCAGGGGAGTTCCTGCGTCTTCTCCGGGAGATAGAGCCTGCGGAGGAGGAGTTCTACAGGCATGGCTACGAGGAGGTGGAGGAGATGATCGAAGAGGTGAAGAAGGGGGGAAAGTGACTTCCCGCACCCGGAAAGACACGTGACAGTCAGAGCAGC
>DALN01000065.1:0-8202 GCA_002499455.1 Methanoculleus sp. UBA77
TGAGTACCTTGCCAGGGTGGGGTAGTTGGTTATCCTAAGGGACTGTGGATCCCTCGACCCGGGTTCGAATCTCGGCCCTGGCCTCCTCATTTTGCCCAGATTTCCTTCACGGAACGGTAGGCGATCTTCTTCTGAGTCCGCCCGCGTGGGGGAGGTGACAGCCCCGATCCGGGGTTCGCAGTCAGTCCGGGCCAACATACAGGCTACGATCGCCGGTTCGGGTACTGAGTGGGGCCTGCCGGCACCTCCCCGCTCACTTTCACCCCACCCGCGGCGCGGATTTTTATCCCCCCGTTTCCCGAACGCTTACCTATGAGGCAGAGAAAAATCCTTTACTGCGACCAGACGATCTCCCATAACCACAAGGTCTTTGAGTTCACCTACATCACCATCGCGACGGGACGGACACGCCAGAGGCAACAGGCAAGGGCGTACTCGGTAACCCGGAAACTCGTGCAGGTACTACAGATTGAGAAGCTCAAGCGAGGTGAACGGTAAGGGTGCTCCATATGGACCGGCGCGAGACATACGAGTACCTGAGACACAACCCGAAGAACGTGCGGTTCGAGGACCTCTGCCGAGCGGCGGAGGCCTTCGGGTTTCACAGGAAGGGCGGGAAGGGCAGCCACACGGTCTATGTGCGGGACGGCATCCCTGATATCCTGAACTTCCAGAACGTGCATGGTAAAGCAAAGCCGTACCAGGTAAGACAGCTTCTTAAGATCATTGAGCACTATACCCTGTTGGAGGACGAAGATGCCGCATAAGTATGCAATCGAGATCTTCTACAGCGATGAGGACGAGGGGTTCATCGCCGTCGTCCCGGAGCTTCCCGGCTGCTCCGCGTTCGGCGAGACCGAAGAGGGGGCGCTCTCAGAAGTGAAGGTGGCTATCGGCCTCTGGCTCGAGGTCGCCCGGGAGGAGGGACGGAAGATCCCGGAGCCGAGCGGCCGGGAGCATTTGCGGGAGAGACTTGCGGGGAAGGGCGTTGTCCGCGGGGAGATGGTGTGATCCAATTAACTCCCGATTTAATCTTAATCCGTCACCTAATGCAACCTCAACTCATTTATCTGGGTTTGGTGCATATGATTGTAAAAAGGAGTCTGTTTTGAGAGTCACCCTCTACGTCACAAGCTCCCAATAACCATGTTCGGAGTTCTTCTTGAGAACACTCCCACCACCGCAACGCCCAACTCCACGAACTCACCCTCCTCGCCCGGCCGGCCCTCCGCCACATGCTCCGGCGGTAGCATTACAAGTCCGTTAAATTTTACCAGCAGATTACTCATTGACGCCCGACCGGCCCTGAACGGCTCCCGCCCGGCGATAACGGGAGATCTCCTCAACCGGTTCATCCATCGAAAGGTTTTATGCAGAGCCCTCTTTTATAAAGCTCAACTCCAGATCGCAGGAGTGTCGACGCAATGGATCCGCCCTTCCTCCCCCGCTCCGGCCTGCCCCCGGCACCGGTCATCCTTGATGCGCTCATCGAAGGAGTGCTCCTCGTCGATCAGGAGGGCCGGGTGGTCTGGATCAACCGCCCGCTCGAACGCCTCCTCGGCATCGACCGGAATACCCTCCACGGCAGCGACGGAGAGACATTCGTGCGCCGGCACCTGGGACCGCGCATCGCAGACGATGCCTGCACTGAGCAGATAGCATCGTCACTCTCACCGCGGGCCGGGAAGATCGAACTCGACTGCACGGCGAGATCGCCGGACGGCCGGGAGTACCGGGTCACGCTCTCAAGCACCGCCGTCGAGGACGAACCGTTCCGCGTCATGCGGCTCGTCCGGTTCCAGGAGACCTCCGCACAGAAGCAGGCGGAAGACGCTCTCCGGCAGAGCGAGGAGACCTACCGGCAGGTCTTCGCGTCGATGGGCATGGGCCTTGCGCTCAACGAGATGATCTACGACAGCGAGGGGCGGCCCGTCGACTACCGCGTTCTCGACGTCGATCCTGCCTATGAGTGCCTCATGGGATTGCACCGCGACCGGATCGTGGGCCGGAGATTCACCGAGATCTACCCGGGGCTCAAGCCGCCCTGGCTTGAACGCTACGCCAGGGCCCTCCGCACGCAGAAGCCGGTGCGGTTCGAGGAGTACAACCTGAGATCCGGCCGGTGGTACGGCATCGACGCCTACCCGATGCGGGAGAAGAACCGGTTTGCAGTCCTCTGCACCGACATCACCGCGTGGAAGCAGGCCGAAGAGGCGTTGCAGGAGAGCGAGGAGAAGTACCGCACCCTCTTTGAGAGCGCAGGCGATGCCCTCCTCATCCACGACCTCAAGGGGAGGCTCCTCGACGTGAACCGGGCAGCGGTCGAGCGCCTCGGCTACTCACGGGAAGAACTGCTGACGATGAACCTCAGGGATATCGTCCCGTTGGATTTTGCCGTTCTCGTGCCCGACCGGATCCGGAAGATCGCGGAGACCGGCCTGGTGGTCTTTGAGACCGTCCACCTCACCCGCGACGGGAGGCGCATTCCCGTCGAGGCCTCGGCACGGGTCATACCGTACCGCGGAGGGACGGCCATCCTCGCCATCTCCCGGGATGTCACCCAGCGGAAGCAGGCGGAGGAGGAGCTGCGCCACCAGGCGGAGATGTTCCAGCGGCTTATCGATACGATACCGGTCATGATCGCCGTCTTCGACCCGGAACTGCGGCAGTTCCGGTTCAACCGGGCGTTCCGCGAGACCCTGGGCTGGACCGAGGAGGACGCAGGCAGCGGTGACTTCATGGCGCTGATCTACCCCGATCCGGACTACCGGGCGGAGGTCTCGGCGTTCATGCGGTCGCTCGAACCGGGCTGGCGGGAGTGGAAGGCGACGGCAAAAGACGGCAGCATCGTCGAGAGTTCCTGGGCAAACATCGGCCTCTCTGGCGATACCCGGATCGGTATCGGCATCGATCTCCGGGAGCGAAACCGTGCGGAGGAAGCCCTGAGAGCGAGCGAGGAGCGGTTCCGGCGGCTCACCGAGAACGCCTCGGATCTCGTTCTCGTCGTCGATGCGAAGGGGACCGTATCGTATGTGAGCCCGTCGGTGAGACCGATCGGCGGGTATGCACCTGAAGACCCCGTCGGGCGGTGCATCCTTGAGTTCGTGCACCCCGACGACCTGTCGCGGGTCCGGGACGCCCTGCGGCGTGCCACCGCCCATCCGAACGAGCAGGTCACCCTCGAAGTCAGGGTCCGGCACAGGTCGGGGAGCTGGCTGTACCTTGAGGCAATCGGTAACAATCTCCTGGATGAACCGACCGTTCGGGGCCACGTGGTGAACGCCCGCGATATCACCAGACGGAAACGGGCCGAGGAGGCCCTGCGGGCGAGCGAAGAGCAGTTCCGACTGGCCATACGGGATGCGCCGATCCCGATCATCATGTACGCCGAAGGGGGTGAGGTGCTCCAGATCAGCCGCACCTGGACCGAGTTGACCGGCTACACGCTCCAGGACGTGCCGACGTTCGATGCCTGGCTCACCCGTGCGTATGGAGAGGGCGCGGACGGCGTGCGCGATCACATGCAGGCACTCTTTGCGGGCAACCGGCGCACGGTCGGGATCGAGTTCGCCATCCGCACCAGGGACGGCCGGACCCGGCACTGGAGTTTCTCCGCGTCCTCGCCGGGCACGCTCTCCGACGGCCGCCGCTTCATCGTCGGCATGGCGGTAGACATTACCGAGCGGAAGCGATCGGAGGATGCTCTCCGGCGCAGGACCGACGACCTTGTCCGGAAGAGCGAGGAACTGGAGGCGGCCCACGACGAGGCGAACATCTACCTGGATATCATGACGCACGATGTCCGCAACGCAAACAACGTCTCGAGCATGTACGCCGAACTCCTGGTCGACCTCGCCGACGGTGACCTGAAGGCCTACGCGGAGAAACTGCGGGCCAGCATCGACCGGAGCAACGAGATTCTCGGGAACGTCGCCACCATCCGCCGGGCCCACGAGGAGACGGGGCTCGTGCCGGTGAACCTGGATGCGGTCATTCGGGAGGAGATCGAGAACGTTCCCGGGGCGTCGATCCGCTATTCGGGCACCCATATCGACGTGCTGGCGGATGGTCTCCTCCCGACCGTCGTTGCGAACCTCATCGGCAACGCCGTCAGGCACGGCGGCCCGCAGGTCGAGATCACCGTCCGGGTCGGGGAGCAGGACGGCAATGTGCTGGTCTCGGTCGAGGACACCGGGCCGGGGGTGCCGGACGAGGTGAAGCAGAGGCTCTTTGCCCGGTTCGAGCGGGGCACGGCACGGGGGAGCGGCCAGGGGCTCGGCCTCTTCATCGTCCGNNGGGCCTGGGTCGAGGACCGCATCCCGGGCCACCCGGAGGAGGGGGCGGCGTTCCGGTTCACGCTCCGGAAGGCCGGGTAGCGCCGGGGCGCCGGCGGGCATGGGAGTACAGGAGAAGAGGGGCAACGCGCTTCCAGGAACCGGGACGAAGGCCCGCTCAATCGGCACCAGAACGGTGCTATGCTGTTGCGATGAGAACAGTAGTTGGCCCCGCCCGATAGCGCGGGGCAGTCCCCCACACCCTACGCGATCCGCGTTCCCGCCGCCTCGAGCCGGGGTGTCTGGTCGTAGATCTCCTCGACCGTGAGGACGACCGCCGCCATCCCTTCTACGCGGGCCGCGAACTCCTCAGGGTGCCCGGCCCAGACGCTCCTGTCAAGCGCCGCCGTGACCTCGTCGCCCCTGTGGATCACCACCCTCCCCTTCACCTGGTACGCGGTGAACGGCGGGGTCCGTTCCCAGACGCAGAGCGACGCGACCGGGTGCCGCATGAGGTTCTCGTAGGTCTGCATGAAGTAGAACTCGCCCCAGACAACGGTCCCGGGATCCCTGACCATAACCGACTTGGCTGCAACATTGGGCATCCCGTCGGGTCCGACGGTCGCGACGGGAACCGAATGCCAGTCTTTGAGGAGCGCAACGAGGTTATCGGGCATTACCACCATAAATCATCACACCGGAAACGGCCGCGTCCTGATACGGTCAGGACCATGAGCAATCCCGGCCCTGTCTCACGGGCATGCTCATAGGTATTCCGGTGCAGCACGCCGCTAACGCTCTGAAGGAGAAAAACCTCCGGGCAGCCCGCAGTCGCGGCCTGAGGCCGGGACCACCTTTTTCCACGCCCGGCCCGGCCACCGCGGCAAGACGTATCTCTACCCGGACCCTGCAGGGCAGGACGCCCACGGCGGACGAAGACCGGGCCGCGTTGTGAGGAGGCCGGCCTGACGGGCGAGGGTTCGAAATAATTCGTCGTTAACGTCAGGCATAACTATCCCTGGTGCCATACCGCACTCCATGAACAGAGAGAGTATCGGCATACTGCTCCTGGCTTCCCTCGTCGTGCTCGGCAGCATCGCTGCCGGGTGCATCGATGCGCAGCAAACGACGTCTGCGGACTCCGCCCCACCGGAGGGGCAGGAGCCGCCGGACGACAACAGCAGCGTGGCGGAGGGGAACAACCGGTTCGCGTTCGACCTCTACCGGCAACTCGCGGGCTCGCCGGATTCGTCCGGCAAGAACATCTTCTTCTCGCCCTACAGCATCTCGTCGGCCCTGGCGATCACCTATGAGGGCGCCCGTGGCACGACTGCCGACGAGATCCGGTCGGTCCTGCACTTTCCGGCAGACATCACCCTCATGCGGGAGGGGTTTGCCGCGACCGACGCCCGCCTCAACCGCGGGAGCGAGAACTACACGCTCCGGACCGCAAACGCCCTCTGGGCTGAAGAGACTTACCGGTTCCTCCCGGAGTACGTCGACGCGGCCGCTCAGTGGTACGGGGCGAACGTGACGAACCTCGACTTCAGGAACAACCCCGAGGGGTCGCGTGCGACCATCAACCGGTGGGTGGAGGAGCAGACAGAAGAGAAGATCCGCGACCTCCTCCCGGCGGGATCGATCGATGCGCTGACCCGGCTCGTGATCACGAACGCCATCTACTTCAAGGGGACCTGGGCCGAGCAGTTCGACCCGAACGAGACGACGGACGAGGAGTTCAGGGTCGGGCCGAACGAGACCGTCCAGGTCCGGATGATGCAGCGGACGGACGAGGACGCGGTCTATCGGTATACGGAGACCGATGCCCTTCAGGCGCTCGAACTCCCGTATGCCCACGGCAACGGGACCGGGCTCTCGATGCTCGTCCTCCTCCCAAAGGGAGATAACCTGACGGCGGTCGAGGAGAGGCTCGACGCCGATACGGTTGCAGGACTCCGGGACTCGCTGGATTCGCAGAGGGTCAGGGTCTACCTCCCGAAGTTCACGCTTGAGGCGGAGTACAGCCTCCCGCGGGAGCTTGCGACGATGGGGATGCCGACGGCCTTCACCGGCAACGCCGACCTCTCCGGGATGGACGGGACGCGGGACCTCTTCGTCAGCGACGTCGTCCACAAGGCCTTCGTCGACGTGAACGAGGAGGGGACCGAGGCGGCGGCGGCGACCGGGGTCGTCGTGAACCTGGTGAGTATGCCCATCGAGGATACTGTGCCGGTCTTCCGCGCGGACCACCCGTTCGTCTTCATGATCGTCGAGGAGGATTCCGGCACGGTCCTCTTCATGGGAAGGGTCGCAGACCCGGAGAGCGAGTGACGGGCAGGGGGCGATGCTCCCCCTCACTCCTCAAGCCGCTCGACGATCGTCTTCTGCAGGTAGCCTATGATCGGCATATCCGAGCCGATCACCGCGTGCCGCCCGGACCCCGCGGTGGTGATGACGAGGAAGTCCCGGCCGTCGACCAGGATCGCGCACTCATCCTTCCTCCGGTCAATCACGGGGTCGTTCACCGGCG
Source organism: Methanoculleus sp. UBA77 (assembly GCA_002499455.1). Lineage (GTDB taxonomy): Archaea > Halobacteriota > Methanomicrobia > Methanomicrobiales > Methanoculleaceae > Methanoculleus. Next base: position 6,805 of record DALN01000065.1, read on the forward strand.
AAGCATCCAGGAGATCGATCACGGTCCCCCTGGCCTCGTAGATCGGGAGGTTGATCCCGGTATAGTCCTCTCTCCTTCGCACGACCACGTAGAGATTGATCTTCCTCTCGAGCGGCTTGATAGCCGCATAATGCTTCCGGAGAAACTCAGGATCGTAGCAGAGGAACACCATGCTCTTCTTCACCCGGCGGAGGAGCGAGGAGATATGGTTCTCGATCGCCCAGTCGCTCCGGAGGATGAAGAACGAATCGGGAGGGAGGCGGGGTTTGACCGAGAGGTTCTTCAATGCCTCCCGGGTCTCGTCGAGGGTGCGGATATAGTCCTTCTTGAGCCGGTCGAAGACCACGTCGATATCGAGCACGTAGTACGAGGATGGCGATCCCTCTTCCACCCCGATGAACCCCCGCCGGGCCAGGTCGTTCAAGATCTCGTAGATCCTGCCCCGGGGAACCCCGCTCGTCTCGTGGATGTCCCGCGCGGTCGCCTTCTGGAGTCCGACAAGCGTGGAGTAGACGTTCGCCTCGTACTCGTTCATCCCGATAGCACGGAGTCCCGGGATAATCTGCACAGTCATTGCAACCCCATTAAGTTGCAACACACTTATGCTTTGGGGTGAGAGTAGAATAGATAGGTGGGCGGGAGTCCAGATCTCCTCGTAAGAGCGGTCTCCCGGGCAACCGCCCGCACCCCCTCCTGCCGGGATGTGCCTATGGCACTGAGAACGTCCTACCATTTCTGGCGGCAATCCCGCGCGAACCCGATGAATCCCGGACGGGTCCTCGCCGGAGTTGCACCAGATTCATGTTCGGCCTTTCTAAACCAGTTATTCCAGACTAAAGACGATTACAGCGAGGATAGTTGTGAACTGCACAGAAACCTGTATCACCGGATCCTGCCGCGGCCCCAGCAGGCCGTTGTGCCGGAGGCCGGAACAGCATACCACACTCCACATGGAACCGTATCTCGAAGAGACCGGCCAGGTCTGGACCGAGGCAGGATTTCTCCCGCCTGCAGACTACCGGCGGGCCGTAGCCCTGCTCCACCGCCTCGCCATGGACGAAGAGATCGTAACATCCTTCCTTTCAGATACCATCAGGGCAACGGCGGCAAAACAGGGGAGTGCGGGCCGCGGATACCGGATCCTCGACCCGGTGAAACTCCGGCGCATCGCAGAAGACTACGGCATCGAACAGACCGGAGGAGACGATAGTCGCCTCGCCCATGCCGTGACCCTCGCGATCATCGGCGAGTACCGGGCCGGCACACCGGAGGGGGGCGCATGAAGAACCCCTACGAGTGGCTTGCCGCCGTCATCAACAACCACACCCGGGCCGTCGCCGGAGTCGTCCTGATCGTCTTCATCCTGGCGTTCTGCGGGCTCTCGATGGTGACGATGCA
>DALN01000065.1:8377-10828 GCA_002499455.1 Methanoculleus sp. UBA77
AACGGCGGCACCCTCCCGTCGTCCACAGCGGAGATCGACGCCATCATCAACCAGGCCCCACCGGAGATGGTCGAGCGGGTGCTGCCCTCGGACATGATGACGATCACCGTCATCAACCTCGAGCCGGGCGTCTCCACGCAGGTCCAGGGACAGGTCCTCGAGAATATCGGGACCATCATCAGCATATCAGAGCCCCCGCCGGGCCTCGCAGTCACGGTCTCAGGGACCCCGGCGTTCTCGAAGGAGATGAGCGAGGCGATGGGGGCGGAGATGGGCATCCTGATCCTTGCGGCGATGGTCCTTATGACCTTCGCGGTGATGCTCCTCTTCTCCCACGTCCGCTACCGCCTCCTGCCAGTCGGGGTCGTGGCCGTAGGGCTCATCCTGACCTTCGGGATCATGGGCCTCTCCGGAATTTCTGTCAGCATGGTGGTGATTGCAGCGTTCCCGGTCCTGATCGGGGTCGGGATCGACTACGCGATCCAGTTCCAGGCACGGTTCGACGAGGAGAGCCGGCACTCCCCCCTCCCGGAGGCCGTATGGACCACCATCACGCATATGGGGCCGTCGGTCCTGATCGCAATGACGGCCACAGCGCTCGGCTTTGTCGCGATGTTCTTTGCCCCGATACCGATGGTCGCCGACTTCGGGAAGGTCTGCGCCATCGGGGTCGTCTCCTGTTACCTTGCAGCGCTCATCATCGTCCCGGTATTTGGAGTCCTTACCGGATACCGGCCGAAGAAAGGGACCGACATCTCCAACCCCGCCCCCGGATCGGAGCAGTCGCTCATCGAGCGGTACGAACACCTCATCGGAAGGATGGCCTATGCTATTGCAAAACACCCGCTTCCCGTCCTCCTGATCTTCGGCGTTGTTGCGGTGGGCGGCTACTACCTCGACGAGAAGGTTCCCATCAGCGCAGATGAGAAGACCTTCGTCCCCGGCGACATGCCCGCCCTCGAGAATATGGAGAAGATCACCCGGACGATGGGAGCAACGAGCACCATCCCGGTCGTCGTGACAGGGGACGACGTCCTCTCCCTGGAGACGCTCGCATGGATAGATCGATTCGGGACGTATGAACTCGAGCACAACGACAAGATGACCGGGGTCACGAGTATCGCAACCCTGATCCGGCAGTACAACAGCGGAGTCCTGCCCGCGACGAAGGGAGAGGTCGATGAGGTCGTCGCCCGGATCCCGGAGGCGACCCTGCAGCGGTACCTCAACGGGAAGATGGAGGCGGTGCTCGAGTTCTCGACGGTTGCGATGGAGATGGACGCCCAGAAGTCGTTCATCGAGGGGATACGGAACGATATCGCGTGGAGCGATCCCCCGGCCGGGGTGACGGTACAGATCACCGGCAGCGGAGAGATGTTCACCGCCATCATGGACGAGATCAGCGAGTCCAAGATGTTCATGACCATGCTCGGGTTCGCCTTCATCCTCGCCTTCCTGCTCCTCGTCTACCGGAGGGCCGGCGCCGCATCGCCGCTCATCCCGATCGCCATCGTCGTGGGCTGGTGCGGGGCGATCATGTACCTCCTCGGTCTGGACTACACGCCGCTGACGGCCGTCCTCGGCTCGATGAGCATCGGTGTGGCCTCGGAGTACACCATCGTGATCATGGAGCGGTGCGAAGAAGAACTCGCCAGGGGCGTCGGATATCTCGAAGCCATCCAGCACGGGGTGCAGAAGATCGGGATGGCCATCACGGTCTCCGGCGTGGCGACGATATCCGGGTTTGCGGCGCTCGCCGTCTCGAGTTTCAACATCATCAGCAACTTCGGGATCGTGACGGTCATTACCGTCGGATTCTCGCTCGTGGGTGCGATCGTCGCGCTGCCGGCGGTCCTCGCGCTGATGTACCGCTACGCGGGGAGCACCCGGGTCACGGTTCCGGCGGGGGCCGGGGCCGCGGACTGANNNTCCACAAGAACTATACCCTGAAAACGAGCTATATATAGCGAAGAGGGCCGCGAGCTGCGCAACCGCTCTGCAGCGCCGGACCCTGCCGGGACTCCACCAGACCCCGGGCCGGAGACCCGTGTATACAAGACGCCATTTGAGGGATCGCTCCCGGAGACGGACCGGAGTTCCGCTCCGTCATATCCCGCGGACCAGCCCATAACGTCCTGCCGACAGAATAGCAGCACGAGTGCTCATGCGGAACCCCCGGCGTGTATCGCAGAGCACGCACGGGGAGAAGACGCCGGAGGAACACACATGAAGAACCCCTACGAGTGGCTTGCCGCCGCCGTCAACAACCACACCTGGGCCGTCGCCGGGGTCGCTGCAGCCGTCTTCATCCTGGCACTCTTCGGGCTCTCGATGGTGACGATGCAGACCGGCGACGACACCTACGTCGACAAGAACACCCCCCGCGGTGCGCTTCTCGCCCACTACAAGGATACCTACGGCTCCGACGCGATCATGCTCATCTACGAGGCG
>DALN01000030.1:0-10655 GCA_002499455.1 Methanoculleus sp. UBA77
CTCATGGTCTTCTCGAACGTCCTCGGCGAGCTCCGCCAGATGAGCATCGACCAGCGTGCCGACCTCGTCGCCGCTCTCGCCGAACGGCTCGCCCCCGACGGGACGATCGTCATCGTGGAGCCCGCCGACCTCACCAACGCGACCGTGATGCGGCAGACCGTGCGCGCGATCGCAGACCGGGGGCTCACCGTCTTCAGCCCCTGCTCGTTCATCTGGGGCACGACCTGCAACCCCGCGCGGTGCTGGACCTTCGAGCAGAAGGGCGACATCCGGCCGACCCGGCTGATGGAGCGCCTTGCCGCCGGGAAGGACGGCTACCGGTTCATCAACGTCGACATCAAGTATGCCTCGGCACTCCTGCGGAAGGATGCCTCGGTGCAGCACGCCTACCGGGTCCCGCCGGGAGCAAAGTTCGCCCGCCTCTCCCACCTCCGCCAGCACCGGGACAAGAAGATCAACGTCGTCGCCGCGCTGATGTCGGGGAACCTCGGCGATACCCGGACAAAGGTCTACAAGGTCTGCGACGGGACGCCCGCGGACCAGGTCTACGCCGTGGTCCCGGCAACCCTCCGCGGCACGAACCGCGACGCGCTCGAGGGGCCCGCCTATGGGGATATCGTCCGGCTCTACGGCGTCCTCGTCAGGTTCAACAAGGACCACAACTCCTACAACCTGGTTATTCTTCCCGGGACCCGGGTGGAGCCGGTCGGGACCGGGGCCACATAGGCTCCCGGCAGGCCCGCCGAAGATTGAGGGGTTACGCCACCCCTTCGCCCGCACCGGGCTGGCTGACACCCCTGAGTGCATACAGGATCCCGCCGTAGCCGAGGCTGATCGCGACGACCTGGACGAGCGCTCCGAGAAGCGGGATGAAGATGAGGATCTGCAGGATCACGAACCCCAGGATGAAGATCCCCACGGGCCCCGGCCTCCACCCCGTCCGCGAAGCGATGACGTCGCCGAGAGCGTAGGCGACAAAGAGCGACGAGATCAGGAGGGCGACGATGAAGAGGAGTCCCCCGACGAGCGCGATGGGGAGGCCCACCACGGTGATGGCGACGATCAGGAGGAGAATCGCCGTCACGATGATCGCGAGGAACCCGAGAACGGTCAGGACGACCGGGCTCTTCTCGACCTCCCGTACGACCGCCGCGAACGGGCCGGGGAAGAACTTGATGATCAGGAGGCCGAGGATGAGGGCCCCGATCGCGGTGAGCACCGCAAAGAGGCCGGGCAGCGCCGGCCCGGGCCCCTGCTGCTCCTCGAACGTCACGTTCCCGGCCGTGCCGTTGTTGCGGAACGTCTCGCCCGAGACCATCAGGTTGCCGAGGACCGATCCCTCGTTCACGACCTCGCCCGCGCTGATCACCGCGTCGCGCTCGATGACAGCATCCTCCCCTATCCGGACCGCGCCCCCCGTGACGAGAGCGTTCGTCGCGTTCCCGTTCAGCTCGATCTCGCCCCCGGCGGCAAGGACCTTCCCGCCGACATCGCCGTTGACGATCAGGGTGCCGCTCGCGGCGACGACATCGCCGGCCACCGGTGCATCCACCGTCACCATGCCCCCGGCGACGGTCAGGCTGTCGACGGGGGCCCTGACGGTTACGGTTCCACCCGTTGCGACCACGTCGTCGGGGATAGGGGTATCGACCACGGGCTGGTCCCCGCTGAGGAAGGTGAGCGCCTGGGCCCCGGACGGGATGAGCAGCAGAGCAAGGATGATGAGTGCCAGGTGTTTCATGCGGCAGGAATGATCTGCCCCCCTCAAAAAGGTTGGCGACTGTGAGGAGGGCGACGAAGGTACGCGACCCTGCCGGTGCGAGGCAGAGCAGCCTCTCCGCGGAACGCACGACGCCACCTACTGCTACCCCGAAGAGAGGTGAGAGCGGTGAGCCTCCGGCCCCTACACCAGCTGCTCCAGGCGGCGCTTGAGTTCGGCGAGCGCTTCATCCTTCCCGGGCACCTCCGACTCCTGGACCGTCCGGATGTTCTCCTCGACCGATGTGGCGACCCAGTCCTTCGGGACGCCGGATGCCGAGAAGAGTTCCTGCCACTCATCGGAGCCGAACGGTATCACTTTGACCAGTTTCCCGAGGATGTTCCAGTCGACGACCTTATACTCCTCCCCGGTGCTCGTATCCGCGACCTGTATCGACCGGTCCTCATTGCACCTGACGACGCGGGCGTGGATGACATAGACACTCACCTCATCCTTGTCGGTGAAGGAGATCTGGACCACGTCGCCCTCCTGCGGGCTCTCCGGCACCATGTAGAGGGCAATATCACCCGGGTACATCAGGTCCGGCTCGTACCTGTCCACGATACCGATGTATCCGGTATCGGAGACGTAGAGCCGGAGGTACTCCTGGTAGAACTTCCGGACGATCCAGTAGACTGCTCCCGGATGGGTCTCCGCCAGTTTCAGGAGAAGATTGTGGATGGCGCTCGGAATACTCTCCGGCCGGTTCAGCACCTCACGCGCCAGCTTCTCATACGCTTCCACGACTCCGGCCTCTGCCTGTGTTGCCTCTGCCATACTAACAAACCCCGGCGCATAATATAGGTGGTAGGATAAAAGTGTTCCTCCGGGAGATTCCCGTGCACCGCCCGTACCGGCCCGGGAGGGGAGAGTCTGCCGGGGAGAGGAGAGAACTATAATGCTTATATTTGACCGTGACCATACAGTAGAGCAGAGGATATTGATATGGGTGGCATAAAGGATTCTACGTATCTTGATGTCCAGAAGACCCTTGCCCGGCGGTTCTCTCCCCGGGAGGGCTGGCAGTTCGCATGGTCTTCCGCCGGCAGCATGCAGTCCGAAGGTCTGCTCTCCCGCCGGGTCGCCGGCAGGACGGAGCGGGTGCTCGTGAACGTGAAGATGGCCTCCGAGGTCCCGGCAGGTGCCGTCGAGGCGCTCAAGGCTGCCGCAAGCGCCGGCAACGTCGATAAGGCGGTTCTGGTCGTGCCCGGCGGGGCAAAGATCTCCCCGGTCCCGGCAGGAGTCGATGTTCTCGAGATGGGCAACTGGCAGGTTGTCGATGGCCGCATCGCCTGGTCGAAGAATCTCGAGCGCAGCGCATTCCTCGAGGAGGAGCGCGCGAAAAGGGGTCTCGCGTAAAGCGGTCCCCCCAAAACTTTTCTACATCCCGAAGTCAAAGAGCGTCGTCCGTGACGGATCGACGTCATGCCAGTCCCACCCAAGAGGCTCGATGATCCTCGAGATGGGTCCTTTGAGCGTCTTCTCAAGCATCGTCTCCCAGTCGACGACGAACTCCGGCGGCACCTGGTCGGCATACTCGAAACAGACCACATCCGTCCGCGGGTACTTCGCCGTGACGGCCTTGATGTAGACGCGTTTGGGTTTGCTGCCCCGCTTGAAGTCGGTCCCGAGATACTCGTTCGAGTACTTGGCGCCCCGGATATGGGCGTCGTCGTTCTCGTAGTTCTCAAGACTCTTCCCGATCCCGCCGGGGATCCCGGCCTCGTTGAGGGAGTACTCGCCCCGGCGGTACTTCCTGATGACGTCGCGCAGGTACGCACGCACGTCCTCGAACGCATCACCGCAGAGGATCATCTCAAGAACAGTGCGCTGAACTTCTCGCGTGATCTGCGGCGAATCGCTCCGCCGGATCTCGAACCCGACGACGTCAATCTCGTCGACGTCCTTACCCTCCTTCCAGACCAGGTGCCCGGCGTAGCGTTTCTTCTTGCCGGCCTGGAAGAAGCGGCGGTAGACCTTCTCGAACTTGATGGAGAAGTAATGCGTCTCGGCGCCGAGCTCGGTTCTCGCGAAGTCGCTGTAACTCGCGTTCAGCCGCGCCTCGATCGCCCTCGCCCGTGCGATCGTCTCCTCAAGGCTCCCCGGCGGGACCTCGACCATGCAGGAGTCGGTGTCGCCGTAGAGGACGGTGTAGCCGAGATCAGTGATGATATCGCGGGTGTGGCTGATGATTGCCCGGCCGACCGAGGTGACGGCCGACCCGATCTCGCGGTCGTAGAGCCTGAACCGGGTGTAGCCCGAGACCCCGTAGTAGGAGTTCATGATCACCTTCAGGACGTTCTGCTGGAGGTCGTAGAGGACGTACTCCGGCGACCCGAAGGGGAAGGTGTTGCGCAGGCGCTTGCGCTCGTCGCGCTCGGTCAGGAGTTCGGAGAGGATGCTCCGTGTCAGCCCGTCGGGCTCGCGGGAGAACCGGATGCCGTTCGGGGCCCGGAGTTCGCCTTCCGGGTTCTTCGTCTCGGGCGAGGCGTTGATCGTCATCATCGCCATGGGGTAGAGGGACTTCAGGTCCAGGACCACCACGTTCTCCCGGAGGCCGGTGGCGGGCTCAAAGACGATCGCCCCCTCGAACTCGTCCCCGGCGGCGAGCCCCTTTGACGGGAGGACGAATCTGCCCGACGCTTTCCGGAGGACGTAGATGTCGATGACGTTTGAGGAGTTCAGCGTCCGGTCGAGCGGGCACCCGACGTACCGCGCGATCTCACGGTAGAACTCGATGATGTTGTCTTTCTGGTCGATCCCGACACAGAGCTCGACGTCCCGGCAGTTGTACTCCACAAGCCGGGCCGGGTCGGACTGCCAGAGCGATGTGATCGTCCCGGTGTAGCGGACCTTCGTCACCCCGAGTTCCTCTTCGGCAATCGCGTCGAGCCGGTAGGACTCCTTCTGGGCCTGGTGCATCTTCCGGTATGCACCGAGGAGGTCAAAGACCGCTCTCCCGCGGACTGCGTTCCGCTCGGTCTGGCCGGGAAGACGCGCCAGGTCCTCGGCCCGGAGGCCGAGCGCCCCCATCCGCTGCAGGATGTAGGGGATATCGAACTCCACGAAGTTCCAGCCGGAGAGGATGTCGGGGTCGCGTTCCCTGACGTAGGCGACGAGCCCGCGGAGCATCGAGACCTCGTCTGAGTACCGGACGACCCGGTGCCGCTCGTGGATGTGGAGTTCCGGCGCGTCGCCCGGAGCCCCGCCGGGCTGCCAGAGGAGGGTCGTATAGTCCCGGTCAAAGGAGTCCCAGCAGGTGACGCAGATGATCGGGTCCCGTGCCGGCTCGGGGAACCCCTGCTCGTCCACGCACTCGATATCCATGATGCAGGTCCGGGCAGGAGCCTTGACCTCGGCCGGGACGAGCTCGCGGTAGTCGATCACGCCGGTCCCGGCAGACAGCTCCACGCCGCCGGTAAGACCGCAGTCGATCATGAACCGGGTGGTGAACGGGATGTCCGCCTCATAGTGCTGCCTGAAGTCGTCACGGACAGTACGGACGTCCCCCGGCCGCCGGGTGTAGAGGCGCCGGAGCGGTTCACCGCGGATGGAGCGGTAGGTCGTCTCCGCCTCCGCTTCGACCTCGCGCGGGAGGGGGCGCCCGTCTACCAGGTCGGCGGGCGCGTAGAAGTAGGGCCGGAAACCGGTCACGTCGATCTTGAACGCCTTCCCGGAGGCGTCCCGGCCGAAGATGTGGATGACCGGAACCTCGGCACCGACGCTGTACTCCACCTGGTGAATGCCTACCCGGACCCTGCCGAAGTCCTCAAGCGTGGCGGACGCGCTCATACGGGGTGCCAGCACCTGATCAGCCATCGAATCTCCTGCAGAGGTCCCGCACAAACGCTCCCGCCTCCGCCATCTTCGCCTCTTCCCAGGGGTCGAGGTCCCACTCCTCGATGCCGAGGATACCCTCGCGGCCGATCCGGGCGGGAACGCCGAGCGAACAGCCGGAGAGACCGTATTCGCCCTCGAGCACGCACGAGCAGGGGAGCACCTCCCGCCGGTCCTCGAGGATCGCACGCACCAGCATGGCGATGTGGTACGCGGGGCCAAAGACCGTGCCGCCCTTGCCGCGGATAACCTCCATGCTCGCCCCCCGCATCCGGGAGAGTATCGCCTCCCGCTCCGTGACATCGAACTCCGAACCAACCTTCGAGAAGAGCGGGACCTGGTACTCGCCGTGCTCGCCGAGCACAAAGGCAGGTCCGGGCCTTCCCGCCTCCTTAAGGAAGCAGCCGAACCGGGCGCTGTCGAGCTGCCCCCCAAACCCGATGCACTGCCGGCGATCGACGCCCATCATCTTCCAGAGGCCGTAGTTGTTTGCGTCCATCGGGTTCGTGACGGTGATGACGACCCCGTCAAATCCCTGCAGGTACTCGCTGCAGCGCTTTGCTACCGGAATGTTGGCCTCGAGAAGGTCGGCCCGGGTCTTGATATCCGGGGTTCGCGGTGTGCCCGCCGCAAAGACAAAGATGTCGGCATCCCGCATCGCCGCCGTATCGGTGGAGATCGCGATATCGATACCCGTGTGCTGCAGATCGAGCACCTGTGCCCGGAGAACTGGCTCGTAGGCGTCGTAGACGACGAGCTCGTCGACGAGGCCGAGCGCGGCGGCGAGAAACGCCGTCTCGCCGCCCACCCTTCCTACTCCCAAGATTGCAAGCGAGGTCATAGTATTGGTCCTGTGTATGAACGGCGGTAAAAGATCATGCTTAAATCGGCCCTGCTGCACGGAAAATAACGATCCGGCAGCGGTGCAGGGCATTGTGCCGTCTTGATTGCCGCTCGCCGGGCTCCGGTGAACGGAGCACCGATTCCTCTGGTACTATACGCGGCGCGAGGGTATAATAATACCCCGCTCCCACCTCTTTTGAATGGTTACGCTGTATCCCGGTCCCGTCGAGGTCGGCGGCATCCGGTTGAGGAACCACCTCCTGCTCGCTGCCGGCATTCTCGGGACCACCGGGGCCTCGCTCGCCCGTATTCTCGCAAGCGGTGCGGGTGGAGTGGTCACAAAATCCATCGGGCCGAGCCCGAAAGAGGGGCATCCGGGCCCCTGCCTGATCGTCGTCGACGGCGGCATCATCAACGCCATGGGGCTGCCGAACCCCTCGGCAGCGTTCACGGAGGAACTGGCCGCTCTCCAGGGCGAGCCGGTTGTCGTGAGCATCTTCGGGGGGACGCCCGAGGAGTTCCGGACCGTCGCCGGGTGGTTTGCCGGCAGGGCATCCGGGCTCGAACTGAACCTCTCCTGTCCTCATGCAGAGGGCTACGGGGCGGCTATAGGGAGCGACCCCGCTCTCGTCGAGGAGTGCACGAGGGCGGCGGCCTCCTTCGGGGTCCCCACCTGGGTGAAGCTCACCCCGAACGTCGCCAATATCGGCGAGATCGGGGCGGCCGCAGAACGCGGCGGGGCGACGGCGGTCGTCGCCGTCAACACGGTGAAGGCGATGCGGATCTCGACGGCCCTCCGGCGGCCGGTGCTCGGGAACCGGTTCGGCGGACTCTCTGGGAAGGCCATCTTCCCGGTGGCGGTCCGGTGCGTCTACGACCTCTACGAGGCATGCTCCATCCCCATCGTCGGATGCGGCGGAGTCTCCACCGCCGACAACGTCGTCGAACTGATGATGGCGGGGGCAAGCGCCGTCGAGATCGGGAGCGCAATCATCGACGACATCAACATCTTCTCCGCGATCGCAAAGGACCTCTACAGCAACGACGGCGTCGACGCCCGGGAGATCGTGGGGTGCGCCCATGCATGAGCAGATGCCCGTCGGGGTCACGATCACGAAGATCGTTGAGGAGACACCCTCGATCAGGACGTTCGTCTTCGACCGCGAGATCGCCAGCCGGCCGGGCCAGTTCGTGATGGTCTGGGTGCCGGGAGTGGACGAGATCCCGATGGCCCTCTCCTCGCCGTCCTCGATCACGGTCCTCAAGGTAGGGGATGCAACCGCCGCCCTCTTTGCGATGCACGAGGGCGACAGGATCGGGATCCGGGGACCTTTCGGGAACGGATTTTCGGTCTCCGGGAGGACGCTTGCCATCGGCGGCGGGGTCGGGGCCTCCCCGCTGCTGCCGCTTGTGGCGGCCGGAAAGGTGGACACCTTCCTCCTCGGCGCCCGGACGGCCGCCGAGCTCCTCTTTGCAGACCGGATTCGGGAGNNTTCGTGACCCAGCTCATCTCACGGGTCGACCTCGCCGACTTCGCCCACATCTGCGTCTGCGGGCCGGAGGTCATGATGAAGGCGGTGCTCGCCGTCCTCGACCGTGAAGGCTGCGCTGAACGGGGACAGTTCTCCCTCCACCGCTACATGAAGTGCGGGGTCGGCGTCTGCGGTTCCTGCTGCACCGACCCGCACGGCCTGCGGGTCTGCAGGGACGGCCCTGTCTTCTCCGGCGACGTCCTCCTCGAGAGCGAGTTCGGGCGGTATGCACGCGACGCAAGCGGGAGCAGGCACAGGGTTTAACCAAAAAGAGAGGCGGTTCAGGCGATGAAGTCCTCCTGGGGCTTGAAGAGGAGGGAGAGGATGTTCTCCACCCATCCAAGCACCAGCGAGGCGATAGACTCCTCTTCCTCCGGGGCAGGAGCGTCCGTCTCTACCGCTGCCGGTTCCACCTCCCCGGCGGCATGAGCCGAAAGGGGGGTCGGGCTCTCGACCGCCTCGCCGGTCTCGGCCTCCTCCACCCCGGTCGGGTTCATGCTCTCGATCAGGTCCGCATCCCTCGTGTAGAAGTGAATGGACCGGTCGCCCTCACCGCCCCCGACCACAAGGAACAAACCGTCAGGCGTCACGTCGATCGCCTCCGCGCGCCCGTTGATGTTGATCCTCTGGAAGGTAACCCCCGAACCGTCGATGACATGGACAGTCTTCCCTGAAGCGGCAAAGACTTCAGCCGCCTCGTCCGTCAGGGCCGTTGCCAGGACAGCCTCGTCCATGGGGTACTTCCAGAGATGCTCACCCTCCCCCGTAGAGAGGTAGACACACCGGTCAAGCGACCCGGCAGCCACGAACCGCCCGTCGCGAGTGACCGAGACGCCACTCACTATCTTGCCGGTGCCGTAACTCCAGGACTCCCCGTCCCTGCTGTTGAGATAGTAGACTCCCTTGTTATCGCACCCGACGGCAATCTTGCGGCCGTTATCGGAGATTGCAATGCTGTAGCCGTCCGTTCCCATATCATAGTCCCAGAGCGGCTTCTGGTTCCGGTCGAAGAGAAAGACCGCACCGTTATCGCACGTGGCGGCGATATACGTGCCGTTCGAGGAGAGCGCCACATCCCGGTAGATGTAGCCCGTCTTCTCGGTCCAGAGAAGGTCTCCGTCCCGGTCAAAGAGATAGAGTTTGTCCGCGGCAACACCGATATGCGTCCCCTCGGGCGATATCCCGACGCCGTTCACCCGGGAGCCGACGGTGGTCTTCCAGAGAACGGCCCCTTCCAGGTCCACGAGACAGACCTCCGTGCCCGCACCGGCAACGATCAGGGAGCCGTCCCGGGCGACAGCAACGGAACTGACGATATCGTTCGCCCCCTTCTCCCAGAGGAGAGCGTATTCCTCTTTTGCAGCCGATGCAGGCCCGCACAGGGCAGCAGTAAGACAGCAGAGCAGGAGGAGCGTCGCGATGAGCCTGCCGGGCAAAGGGCGTCGTATCCGGCAATCGGGATTCGTTGCATGCACGGGTCCGGGTTTAACCCATGTCCTGGTGATAGAACCTGCTAAAGTCACTTCCCCCGAAGACATCAGGGCCTGACTACTCAGAGAGAAGATATATAATTTTCGGGGGCTGCCCCGGCGAGCGGGGCCGGCAGAGTCTGCCGGCTCCCGCCTGAGCCCTGCGGGGGCTACACAGGAAAACCGGGGCTCCAGGATCGTCCTGTAGAATATTCAGGGGATCCGGCCGGGGCCTTCCGGCATGAGACCCCCTGCGGCTTACAGCGGTCCCTGCCCGGAACCGCACGCATCCTCAAATCCATGCTCCGCCGAGGGATCGATCTGTTGCAGGTCGCTGAGGTTATTGATATTCGTGAACGTCAGCAGATCGGGATCGATCCGGCGGATCTCTTCCACGGCCACGTAACGGGCGTTCAGGCTCCAGATCATCGACCGGAGCGAGAGCGATTCGTGCTCCTCCAGGTAGCCGAGCAGCGCACTCCGCTGGTAGACGGCGTGGAGCGGCTCGAGCATCTCGGCGTTCCAGCTCGGGATAGCTGCATCGTAGCCATCGGCGGCGTCAAAGAGCATTCTCACCACGTCCGGATTGATGCAGGGCATATCGCAGGCGGCGACAAAGACGTACTCGCCGTGCACCGCGAGCGCCCCCGCGTGCAGCCCGCCGATGGGGCCGAGATGCTGCCGGATATCGGGGATGCACCGGATCTCCCCGAAGTGCCCGAACCGTTCGCACTGCTCGGGGTCCCGTGCGACCACAACAATCTCGTCCACCACCTCCCGCAGGGTGTCGATGAGGCGGTCGATGAAGGTCCTGCCCTGGAAGGTGAAGAAGTACTTCTCCCTCCCCCCGGCACGCCGTGCCGCTCCCCCAACAAGAACAATTGCAGACCGCATATTCAGGCCCCGGTGTCGGTAGACTTTGCGGCGATGATGTAGCAGTCGGCATCCCGCCATGCGTCGGGGAGGTCTTCGGAGCAGCTGAAGCGGTAGGCTCCTTCTCCCCGGATGCCGGTCATCAGGAAACCCCGTTCCCGCACCGCGCCCGCATGCCGCTTCCTCGCGACAGCATGGACACCCGCGACGCGGGACAACTTTGCGGCGACGGTCAGGCCGACCGCCCCCGCACCCAGGACCACGATCCTCATTCCGGAGTACTATATGGCAGAGTTACCTGTTAACTCCTCCCATCTCCCGGCGTGCAGACCCTTCCGCGGC
>DALN01000030.1:10764-12709 GCA_002499455.1 Methanoculleus sp. UBA77
CCGTAGGTGGCGGTCTCCCCGCAGGGGATGGCACGGACGGCGTGGTAGATCCTCGCGAACGTCGAATCCCCCTCGGTCGCGACGGTTTTAAGCGATGAGAGATCTGCCGGCCGGCCGGCGCAGTAGCGCAGGATCTCTTCAGGGACCGGACCGTCGAGGCCCTCGCGGGCGAACCGCACCTGGTAGACCAGATCGCCCTGCCAGGCGACGTGGACGTGCCAGAGGCCGAACCGGCACGACCCGATCAGGATCGCCATCGGCCGGCCTCCTTCCCGAACTGATCGACGGTGCAGACGGTCATCTCCGCCTGCATCCACGGGGGCAGCCCGGACCGGACCCGGGGTTCCAGGAACCGCCGCTCCCCGATGACGAGCATCCCCCGGTCCTCAGGCGTCCGGAGGACCCGGCCGAGGGCCTGCAGGGCGCGGTTGATCGCGGGGAGGGTGTAGCTGATGAACTCGCCCTCCTCGCCGAACTTCATCCGGAAGTAATCGATCACCATCTTGCGGACGCGGTTGAACGGCGCGAGCGGGAGGCCGATGACGAGCGCTCCCGAGAGCATCTCGCCCCGGTAGTCCAGGCCCTCGCTCCACTTGCCCCCGCAGACCGCAAAGAGGACGCCCGACCGGCCGGTCCCCGGGAGGCCCATGAACTCACGGAGCATCGCGGCGGCGGTCCCGGTATCTTTCGGCTCAATGTAGACCTGCTTCTTCCGGATACGGGGGGCACACCGCTCGGCAAAGGTGTTCAGGAGGTCGTAAGACGGGAAGTAGATCGCGAGGTTCCCCGGAAGGGCGGCAAACGTGGTGATGTAGTCCTCGGTCCGGGCGAGGTTCTCCCTGTCGCGGCGCATCGAGTAGGCGGTGGTGATGTCGTTTGCACAGAGGACGCGGCGGTTCTCCGGCGGGAAAGAGTTCGGGAGCGAGATCGTCGTGACGGGGAGGTCGCCGAAGTAGTAGCGCCGGTAACTCTCGATGGGCGAGAGCGTCCCGGAGATCAGGACACAGCAGGCGTGCGCCTGGGCGATCTCCTGGAGTTTGTTGCTCGGGTCGATGTTCCGGACATCGAGCGCCACGCTCCCGTCGTCACCCTTGCGGTATACCGTGAGATAGGCGGGATCGGCCGCCGACCGGAAGATCCGGTAGAAGAACTCGGTCAGCCGCTCGATCGCGCTCTCCCGGAACTCCCCCGCCTGCATATTCTTCTCGCGGATGCCCTCGCTGATCTTGAGGAGGTCGTCCACGACCTCTTCCATGCTCCGGTAGAGCGTGCCGGCGAGGATCATCTTCTGGAAGATGGCGGGTTCGAACCAGTCCTCGGTCTCGTGCGAGGCCTTGAGCGCCTCCATGAACCGGGTGATCTGCGGAAGGATCTGGGCGACGGCCTCTGCCTGGTGCTGGGACCGCCGCCGCCCGGCGAGTTCGTGCCCAGCCTGAACGATATCGCGCTCCTCGATCGTCACGCTCTCGATGCTCTGGACGACGTCGCCACAGTTGTGGGCCTCGTCGATGAGGAGGAGGGCGTCGTGCCCCTCGATGCCGAGAGACTGGTAGAGCTGCTCGCGGATTATGTCGTCAAAGAGGTGGTAGAAGTTCACCAGGACGACGTCGGCGTCGCGGGCGGCGTGCATCATCGTATCGTAGGGGCAGATGTCGCCGCAGAACCCGGCGAGCTGGTCGGGCCAGATCATCTCGGTGCTCACCCGCTCGGCCCGGACCCGCAGGGCCGCGGAGGGGATCATCTTCAGCCCGGCGTCTTCGGGCTCCACGAAGGACTTGCCGTGGATGAAGTAGGGGCAGATGAGCGGGTGCTCCGGGTCCATCTTCCGGATCTGCTGCCGGATGTGGCGATCGTTTGCAGGGACGAGCGATCCTTTCTGCGCCCGCTCCCGCATCAGCGCCGTCGAGAAGGCCTTGACGCCCTCGCACCGCCGGTAGACGTCCCC
>DALN01000030.1:12734-18841 GCA_002499455.1 Methanoculleus sp. UBA77
TCGCGCATGAACGTGGCGAGCTGGCTGATGGTGCGGACGGCGACGAGCACTTTACGTCCCCGGCTCTCCGCAAGGAGCGCGGAGACCACGCTCGACTTGCCGCTTCCGGTCGGCGCATCGATCATGGCGATACCGCCATCGCGCGCGACAGAGGCGGCAAGATCGAGCATCTCCCGTTGGTGGGGCCGGTAATCCCGGTAAGGGAACCAGTCGTCGAGGGTAGCCATTACATACAGGTCGACGGCTGATCACAATGTAGTTTGGGTGCCCGGGGCGAAAGTGAAGGGAGCGGGCCCGCCGCGCACGAGCAGGGCGGAAGCGAGGTCCCGGGCGCCGCGGGTGCTGGATGTCACAGTATAATCATCTGATCCGCTACGGGGCGGACATCCGCCCGCCTTTTTCCCGATAGGGGCCGGAGAACGACGACAGCCGAAAGTATTATGATATCTTCGGTACACCTCCCGCACGAGGAGATCATATGTCGCTCAAGTCTGAGGTCATAGATAAGATCGCGGCCCTCGTCACGGCCGCGTTCGGCCTGGTCGCCGCTCTCGCATGGAACGGTGCCATTCAGGAACTTTTCGCGCTCATCTTCGGGGAACAGAGCACGCTCGTTGCGATGCTCGTGTATGCCGTCGTCGTGACGATCATCGCGGTGATCGTGGTGATCCTGATCGGCCGCGCCGCAGCGAAGGCAAAGAAAGAGGACGAGGCAGCAGCGCGGTGAGCCTGCCCGAACATCCTCATTTTTAACCGGTCCTTCCGAACCGAACCGAACCTGATCCCTGATGAGCCGGCGCGACGACCCGACGGTGGGGCGGGATACCGATACGGAGAGACGCTGATGCGGTCCGGCGCTCCCGGCCTACGGCCGGTCACCGTCACGATCCTCGAATACGACATCTCACACGTAGAAGAGCGAAGTGTTACCCGGCCCGAAGAGATCCGAACCCCCGTCCTCCCCCCGGCGATCACCTGGATCGACGTCGACGGGGTTCATGACGCCCGGATGGTCCAGGCCGTCGGGGATGCCGTCGGGCTCCACCCGCTGACGCTCGAGGATATCGCGAACATCCACCAGCGCCCGAAGATCGAAGATTACGGCGACTACCTTTATGTTGCGGTCAGAATGCTCGCTCCGGGAGATGACAGGGGGTTCCGGAGCGAGCAGGTCAGCCTTGTCCTCGGCAGCAACTACGTCGTATCGTTCCTGGAGCACCCGGGCACCGCCTTCGATCGGGTCCGGGAGCACCTGCGTGCCGGGGCAGGAAGGCTCCGGGGCCAAGGAGCGGACTACCTCTTCCATGCCCTGCTGGACGCGATCGTCGATGAGTATTTTGACGTCATCGAGGTCTTCGGGGAGCGTATCGAGGCTGTCGAAGAGGAGGTGGTGGCCGACCCCGACCGCGAGACCCTGCAGGCGATCTATGACTTAAAACGGTCTCTTGTCGCCCTCCGGCGGGCCGTATGGCCGCTCCGCGACGTGGTGGCGGAACTCGAACGGGGCGAGTCGGCCCTGATCCGGGAACCGACGATCGCCTATCTCCGCGACATCTATGATCACACCATAGAGGTTGCCGAGACCGTGGAGACCTACCGGGATACAATGTCGGGAACCCTCGACGTCTACCTCTCAAGCCAGAGCAGCAGGATGAACGAGATCATGAAGGTGCTCACCATCATCGCCACCATCTTCATCCCGCTCACCTTCATCGCCGGGGTGTACGGTATGAACTTTGCGTACATGCCGGAGATCACGCACCCCTGGGGCTACCCGGCAGCCCTCGCTTCGATGGTGGCCGTCGCGGGCGTGATGCTCTTCTACTTCAAGAAGAAGGGCTGGATCTGACGACGAGCCCGGAGGAGGCCCGTCAACCGGCGGTCCAAACTGCCGGAGAGCCTCGAAACCCCGGCGATTGCCGCCCTGCACGGAAACAATGTTTTATGCCTGCGCGCAGAGTACCAACTGTTGATGGCATCATGAAGAAGCTTACGGACTCTCTTGACGCGGCGATAGAACGCGGCCGCACCGGCCTCGACGCGAGGATGCAGAGACTCGCCGGGAAGCTCGCCTACGCGGATACGGCATACTCCCTTCCCGTGACCTACGCCGTCACCGGGATTGCCGTGCGGGACGCGGGCGGAGCACGCGAGGCATACGGGCAGTCCGGCAACAATCTCCTCGTCGCCTGCGANNTGCCTGATGGCCGGCGAAGGCGGCGTGGAGAATCCGTACACCGGCTTCGTCCCGGACGCGGTTCTCCGCGGCCTCGGCTACACCCTGGTCGACGGGAGCGTCACCGGCCTCGGCCTCCTCGTCGGGACGCCGGAGAGCCCCGATGCCGCCGCGGCCGTCTGCCGGGAGATGCAGGAAAAATCTCTGCTCACCTTCCTTGCCGGCGGGGTCGTGGAGGCGCTCTCCGGCGCCGGCGTCCGCCTTGGGCTTGATTACCGTCTGGTGCCGCTCGGTCCGGAGAGTGCCCGGGGCATCCACTTCGCCGACATCCTCGCCCGGGTCGCGATGATGTTTGGGGGGGTGCAGCCGGGTGACGTTCACTCTCTGCTCAGATACGCCGCCGAGCGGGCGAAAGCGTTCGTGATCGCCTTCCCCGGCCTCACCGACGAAGAGATCGCGTTCGTCGACGCTCTGCGGGTGCTCGGGATGCCGATCCTCGCGGCAGGCAGCGGCTACGAGGGAGGGGAATGGCTATCGGTCGTTCCCGCCGACGCGGTCCGGACCGGGATGGACCTCCGGGGGATCAAGGTCACGGTCACGGCGATCCCGATACCCATGGCCTGCTCCCCCGCGTTCGAGGGGAAGAGCATCCGGAGGGAGGAGATGTACGTGGAGTTCGGCGGCGGCCGGACCCCCGCCTTCGAGCTCCTCCGGATGCGACCCCGGAAGGAGGTGAAGGACGGTGCGGTCACCGTCGCCGGACCCGATGTGGACGATGTTCCGGAAGGTTCCGCCCTCCCGCTCGCGATCCTGGTGGACGTCGCCGGCGCAAGGATGAAGACGGACTACGAGCCCGTGATCGAGCGGCGCATCCACACCTTCGTCAACTATGGCGAGGGGTCCTGGCACGTTGCCCAGCGGGACCTCATCTGGGTCAGGCTCTCGAAAGAGGCGGTGGCTAAAGGCGTTAAGATACGGGACATCGGGACGCTGCTCGTCCACAAACTCAAGGCAGAGTTCCCGGATCACATCGACGCGGTCCAGGTGACGCTCGTCACCGACCGCCGGAAAGTCGAAGAGATGCTCGCGGAGGCCCGGGAGGTCTACGCGGCGCGGGACGAGCGAATCTCCGGCATGAAGGACGAGGATGTGGAGACCTTCTACTCCTGCACCCTCTGCCAGACGTTCGCCCCGAACCATGTCTGCGTCATCACCCCGGAACGGCCGGCGCTCTGCGGGGCAATCACCTGGCTCGACGCCCGGATTGCCTACGAGATCGCTCCTGCAGGGGCGAACCAGCCGGTTCCGAAGGGAGAGGCGGTCGACGCCGTCTACGGGGAGTTTGCAGGGGTGAACCGGTTCGTAAAGAAGGCCTCCCACGGTGAGGTCGACCGGGTCTCCCTCTACAGCATGATCGAGAACCCGATGACCGCCTGCGGGTGTTTCGAGTGCATCGCGGCGATCGTCCCGGAGGTGAACGGCATCCTCATCGTCAGCCGGGAATTCACCGGTGAGACGCCGCTCGGAATGACCTTCTCGACGCTCGCGGGGACGATCGGGGGCGGTGCGCAGACGCCGGGGTTCATCGGCATATCGAAGAATTACATCCTGAGCGATCGGTTCCTGGCGGCCGAGAACGGTATTACGCGAGTGGTCTGGATGCCGTCCTCCTTAAAGGAGGAGCTCGGCAACCGGCTGCGGGCGAAACTCGCCGCACAGGGGATGCCGGACCTCTTCGAGAAGATCGCGGATGAGGTCTCGGCACCGACGATCGAAGACCTGATCGCATTCCTCGAGCGCGTCGACCATCCCGCGCTCGCGATGAGGTCGCTGATCTGAGGAGGGGTGATGCGTGACAGAGAAGAATGACGAGGGAACGGCCATCCGCGAGGTGCGCCTCGGCGCCACGCGGGCCGAAGGAGGGACCCGGGAGGTCTCGTACGTGATCGGGGGCGAGCGAGGTCTGCCGTTCTCCGGGAAGACGCCCGACCGGCTCATGGTGGCGCTTGAGATCTGCGATGACCCCCGGTTCTGGCCGCCGGTGGTCCGCGACTACGTGGGCGACCTTGCGAACAACACCGACGAGTGGGCGCGGACCGCGGAGCGCACATACGGTGCGGACCTGGTGCGGCTGAACTTTACGAGCACGAAACAGCGTGGTTTTAATGCGTTCGATGCGATCGCCGCGACGACGGAAGAGGTGCTTGCGGCGACGACCCGGCCCCTGATCATCGAGGGGAGCAACGAGCCGGAACTCGACAGCGAGGTCTTCCGCCGCTGTGGGGAGGCTGGGGAGGGCGAACGGCTTCTCCTCGGAACCGCGGAGGCCGACCGCTACCGGAGCGTCGCCGCAGCGGCGCTGGCATACGGTCACGCGGTGATCGCCCAGTCCCCCATCGACGTCAACCTGGCCAAGCAGCTGAACATCCTCCTCCGCGAGATGGGCGTGCCGCAGGACCGGATCGTGATCGACCCTTATACGGGTGCGCTTGGCTACGGGTTCGAGTACACATACTCGGTGATGGAGCGGATACTTCTTGCCGCCCTCTCCGGCGATGCGGACCTCGCGATGCCGATGATCTGCGCTCCCACCGACACCCTCTCGGTCCGGGAGGTGCGGGAGGCCGAACCGGCAAAACAGGACGCGATGGCGGTTGCCTGGGAGTTCTACACTGCCTACTCCGCCTTCGTCGCTGGCGCATCGATCGTCTGCGTCCGCCACCCCCTGACCGTGGAGAAGCTCAAGAAGGCTCTCGAGGTGTGAAGCATGGCGATGAAAGCACTTGATATCTACAAACACCTCCCGAAGACGAACTGCAAGAAGTGCGGGTTTCCCACGTGCCTTGCCTTCGCCATGAAGCTCGCCGTCGGAAAGGCGGAGATAGAGTCCTGTCCCGACCTCGACCCCGATACGAAGACCCTGCTCGGCGGGGTGACCCGGCCGCCGGTCCGGCTCGTCACCATCGGCGCAGGCGAGCGGTCGGTTGCGGTCGGCGAGGAGTTCGTCCTCTTCCGGCACGAGAAGACATTCTATCACCCGCCCGGGATCATGGTGCAGGTCTCCGATACCTGGCCGGAGGACGAGGTGCGCTCCGTCGTGGAGGCGGTCAAAGAGACGGTCGTCCACCGGGTAGGGCAGGACCTCGTCCTCAACGGGATTGCGGTAAGAAACGAGAGCGGTCTCCCCAGCCGGTTCGCCGAGACCGTGACGCTCGCCGGGGGCGGGAGCAGCCTCCCTCTCGTGTTGATCGCCGACGACCCCGCAGCCTTTGAGGCGGCCCTCGCGGTCGGGGGGCACTACCGGCCCCTCGTCCACGCCGCGACCGAAGAGAACTGGGAGGCCCTCGCCGCCCTCGCGAAGCGCTACGGGTGCCCCCTCGCCGTGCGGGCCACCGGTCCCGCCGAACTCGCCGCTCTCGCGGGGAAGTGCGCGGACGCCGGGGCCCCGGACCTCGTGCTCGACCCCGCGCCGCAATCGCTCTCCGGCTTCATCGCCACGGCAACAGAGATCCGGAAGTCTGCCGTCGGGCGGACCGAACCCGCGCTCGGCTATCCCATCTACCTCGACGCCGGCTCCCTTGGAGAGATCGATGCGGCCCTCGCGGCGGGCATCCTGAAGTATGCCGGGATCATCGTCGCGCCCCCGCTCTCCCCCGCCTCGCGGGAGGCGGCGCTCACCCTGCGGCAGAACATCTACACCGACCCGCAGAAGCCCATCCAGGTGACGCCGGGCATCTACCCGATCAACGAACCCGGGCCGGGTGCCCCGGTCCTCCTCACGGTGAACTTCTCGCTCACCTACTTCACGCTGCTCGGCTATCTCGAGGCATCCCGGATACCCTGCTACCTCTTCATAGCGGACACGGAGGGGCTCTCGGTCCTCACGGCCGTCGCCGGCGGGAAACTGACCGAGACCCTCGTCGCCGACTCG
>DALN01000072.1:0-6750 GCA_002499455.1 Methanoculleus sp. UBA77
GCGTCCATCCTCCTCTTCTGGAGCAGGCAGTCGCCGGAGGAGATCTTTGAGAAGATCGAGTGGCCCGCCCTCTTCTTCTTCGGCGGGCTCTTCGTCGTCGTCGGCGCCCTCGTCCAGACCGGGGTCATCGCGAGCGTCGCAGAATTCGTCGTCGAGAACGTCCACTCGGAAGGGGAGGCCATCCTGATCATCGCCTGGTTCTCGGCGATCGCCTCGGCGATCGTCGACAACATCCCCCTCACCGCCACCCTGATCCCCCTGATCCACGGTATGAGCGGATCGATGGATGTCTACCCGCTCTGGTGGGCGCTCTCGCTCGGTGCATGCCTCGGCGGGAACGGCACGGTCATCGGTGCGTCGGCAAACGTCGTCGTGCTCGGGATCGCTGCGCGGAACGGCTATACCATATCGTTCGTGGAGTTCCTGAAGGTCGGGATGCTCGTGCTCTTCGTCACGGTCGCGATCGGCAGCGCCTTCCTCTGGCTCAACTTCGTCATCCTGTGAGCCGGTCTCACCAGGTCTTCGGGAGTCTGGATTCCAGGCTCCCGCGGGCCGCCTCGACCTCCTGGGTCCTGCCGACGACCCACTTATACGCGGTCGCTGCCGCCTCCCGGGCCGAGGCGCTCGGGTCTTCGCTTCGCATCCTCTCGAGTGGTTCTTTTGCCTTCGGGTCGGCGATCGTCCCGAGGGAGAGGGCCGCCTCGGCCCGGACAAACTCGTCGGGATCCTGGAGGGCCCCTATCAGCCCGTCGACGTCCCGGGCATCACGCATTCCATCGATATCGTCCAGTGTCGCCATAACAGTCTCCTGATCGTCTCTGCAGGTGCACGCCCCCGGTGTATATATGCCTTTCCGGGGGTCAGCCGCCTGCCGCCTTCCGGGCTGCAAGCCTCGCCACCACCTGGGCGTGGGCGGACGATGCAGCCCGCCGGACGCCCGTATCCGGGTCCGAGAACTTCAGCCGCTCCAGCACCTCGAGCGCCCGCTCGTCGCCGACGATGCCGAGGGCCTCGGCGGCGGTCAGCCGCACGATCGTGTCCCGGTCCGATAGCGCCCCTATCAGCCCGTCAACATCCCGCTTCCGTCGCATCGTGTCGATATCCTTCCTCTGTGTCATGGTCATCCCCCGGTTGTCCGATACGGCGCATTAACAGCGCGCAGCGATAAGAACGTTATGGATAGCGACGGACGGGACGTCCGGAGCTTGAGAAAACACGAAGTGTTTTCGAGTAGCGACGGGCCGATGGGTGCGACCGGCGACGGGCGGGGCGCGACAGAGCGGGAGAATCGGAGGGGCCGCCCGGAGGTCCGGCGGCCCGATCCGCTCAGGTGAGGCTGGCTGTTCCGGCAAAAAGAGGTTAGTATGTCGCGAGATACCGCTCCAGTTCCCAGGGGTGGACCGCCGTCCGGAAGGCGTCCCACTCGGCGTTCGCGACGCACGTGAGCGCCTCGACGACGTGGGGGCCGAGCGCCTTGCAGATGAGGTCGTCGGCGAGCAGGGCCTGGTGCGCCTCGTGGAGGCTCCCGGGCAGGGTCGCGATCCCGTTGTGGTCCCGTTCGGTGGGCGTCATGTGGAAGATGTTCTTGCGAGCATCGTCAGGGGGTTCGATCCGGTTCCGGACACCGTCCATCCCGGCGGTGAGCATCGCCGCGAAGGCGAGGTAGGGGTTGCAGGTCGGGTCGGGGCTGCGGAGCTCGACGCGGGTGCTGTTGCCGCGGGGCGCCGGGATCCGGACCAGGGCCGACCGGTTGCTCGTGCTCCAGCTGATGTAGCAGGGNNGCCTCGTAGCCGGGGACGAGCCTCTTGTAGGAGTTGACCGTCGGGTTTGCGACCCGGGTGATCGCCGGGGCGTGCTTGAGCAGCCCGCCGATGAAGTGCATGCAGGTCTCCGAGAGCTGGAGGGGCGTGTCGGGGTCAAAGAACGCGTTTTTGCCGTCCTTTGCGAGCGAGCAGTTGGTGTGCATCCCGCTCCCGTTGATGCCGTAGATCGGCTTTGCCATGAACGAGGCGTGCAGGCCGCGCATCAGCGCCATCGTCTTGACCGCGAACTTGAAGGTGATGACGCTGTCGGCGGTGTTGAGGGCGTCGCTGTACTTGAAGTCGATCTCGTGCTGGCTCTCGGCGACCTCGTGGTGAGAGGCCTCGATATCGAACCCCATATCGGTGAGCGCAAGGATGATCTCGCGCCGGAGGTCCTCGGCAAGATCGGTCGGAGCAAGGTCGAAGTAGCCGCCCACATCCTGGAACTGCGTTGTAGGCTTTCCGTCGACCATCCGGAAGAGGAAGAACTCCAGTTCCGGCCCGGTGTTGAAGACGTAGCCGTCCTTTGCGGCGTCTTCCAGCGCCCGCCGGAGGACGTTGCGCGGGTCGCCTTCGAACGGCTTCCCGTTGGCCTTGTAGACATCGCAGATGAACCGGGCAACCCTGTTCTCCCGGGGCCTCCAGGGCAGGAGGGTGTAGGTGGAGAGGTCGGGCTTGAGGATCATGTCGGACTCCTCGATCCGGACAAACCCCTCGATCGACGAGCCGTCAAACCCGATGCCATCGGTGAGTGCTTTCCCGACCTGCTTGGCCGGGATGGCGACGTTCTTCGGCATGCCCAGGAGGTCGGTGAACTGCAGTCTGAGGAATCGGACGTTGTCCTGTTCGATTCTCTCGAGCATCGCCGAGATGTTGTCTGCTGTCATGTAGAAGGAAACTTCCTTCCAATAGTATTTATACTTGGCGGATCCATACTGATCAGAGCGTTCCCCTGCCGCCCCGGACCGCCGGGGTACCGGGAGGGGGGCGGGTCGACCGTGATGGAAATGTGTGGCATAATTGGCGTAATGGATAAAACGCGCGGGCCGATGGACGGTTCCGGCATCCGACAGGCCCTCTCCATGATGAACGAGCGCGGCAGCGGCGAGGGGGCGGGGTACGTCGCCTACGGCATCTACCCCGACTACAGCGACTGCTATGCCCTCCACGTCTTCTTCGACAACCCCCGCGAGAGCAAGCCGGTCCTCGACGCGGCGCTTGCACAGTGGGGAACGGTCGAGCACGACGAGCCGATCCCCACCCGCGATCTGCTGCGCCTCCGGGCGGTCCACACCCCCTGGCGCTACTTCTTCAGGCCGGACCCCTCCCTCGCGGTGCCGGGGAGCGCGACGCCGGAGGACGACATCGTCAGCGCCCTCGTGATGCGGGTCAACGCCGCCCGCCGGGGCGCCCTCGTCTTCTCCTCCGGCAAGAACGTCGGCGTCTTCAAGGCCGGGGGCTGGCCCGAGGACGTGGCGGACTTCTACCGGATAGAGGACTACGAAGGCTACATCTGGCTCGCGCACAACCGCTACCCGACGAACACCCCCGGCTGGTGGGGCGGGGCGCACCCGTTCAACCTCCTCGACTGGAGCGTCGTCCACAACGGCGAGATCACCTCCTACGGGACCAACCGGCGCTACATCGAGAGCTTCGGCTACACCTGCACGATGTTTACGGACACCGAGGTCGTCGCCTACCTGATCGACCTCCTGGTGCGGCGGCACGAACTCGACGTCGACCTCGCCGTCCGGGCGCTCGCCCCTCCCTTCTGGGAGGAGATCGACCGGATGCCCGAAGCGGAGCGGGAGTGGAACTCCGCCATCCGGCTCGCTTACGCGCCGGCGATGATGAACGGTCCGTTCGCCATCGTGGCCGCAAACCACGAGATGATGGTCGGGTTCACCGACCGGACCAAACTCCGGCCGATGGTCGTCGGCGAGTGCGGCGACCGGCTCTACATCTCGAGCGAGGAGGCGGCGATCCGGGCGATGGAGCCCTGCGTCGAGTCTATCACGATGCCGGCCGCGGGCGAGCCGGTGATCGGGAGGGTTGTCGCATGATGATCGGAAGCCTCCCTCCCCGCTACCGGATCAGCATCGACCCCGTCCGGTGCATGGAGTGCGGGCGGTGCATCGAGAGCTGCCCCTACGGCGTCTACCGGCGGGACGGCGACCGGATCCAGGTCAACTCCCGGAACTGCACCGCCTGCCACCGTTGCATCGCCTGCTGCCCCCGCGACGCGATCCTGCTCGAGGAGCAGCCCTGCGACTACCGGAGCCACCCGCTCTGGACCCGCGACACCCGGGAGATGATCTACAACCAGGCCCGGACGGGAAAGATCGTCCTCGCCGGGATGGGCAACGCGCTCGACTACCCGGTCATCTTCGACCGCCTGGTCCTGGACGCCTGCCAGGTCACGAACNNAGCCTCGACCCGCTCCGCGAGCCGATAGAACTGGTGACCCACCTCGGCAAGAAGCCGGCGAGGCTCGACCTCCGGCGGCGGGAGAGCGGCGACGTCGAACTCCGGACGCGGCTCACCCCGAACCTCCGCCTCGATACCCCGATCATGATCGGGCACATGAGCTACGGGGCGATCAGCCTCAACGCCCAGGTGGCCATGGCACGGGCGGCAAAAGAGGCCGGGACGTTCATGGGGACCGGGGAGGGCGGCCTGCACTCGGCGCTCTACCCCTACCAGGACCGGATGATCGTCCAGGTCGCCTCCGGGCGGTTCGGCGTGAACATCGACTACCTGGAGCGCGGGGCCGCGATCGAGATCAAGATCGGCCAGGGCGCAAAGCCCGGTATCGGCGGGCACCTCCCCGGCGAGAAGGTCTGCGAGGGGATCTCCTGCACGAGGATGATCCCGGAGGGGAGCGACGCGATCAGCCCGGCACCGCACCACGACATCTACAGCATCGAGGATCTCGCCCAGCTCGTCCGGGGCCTCAAGGAGGCGACGGAGTGGAAGAAGCCGGTCTTCGTGAAGATCGCCGCCGTCCATAACGCGGCCGCGATCGCCGCCGGGGTTGCGCGGTCTCCTGCCGACGCCGTCGTCATCGACGGGTTCCGGGGCGGGACGGGCGCGGCGCCGAAGGTCTTCCGCGACCATGTCGGCATCCCGGTCGAGGCGGCGGTCGCGAGCGTGGACCAGAAGCTCCGCGACCAGGGGATCCGGAACGACATCTCGGTCATCGCGAGCGGCGGCATCCGGGGGAGCGCCGACGTCGCGAAGGCGATCGCCCTCGGGGCGGACGCGGTCTACATCGGGACCGCGGCGCTCGTCGCGATGGGCTGCCGGGTCTGCGGGAACTGCTACCGGGGCCTCTGCCCCTGGGGTATCGCCACCCAGCGCCCGGACCTTGTCGCGCGCCTGAACCCCGACGAGGCCTCCGGGCACGTCGCGAACCTGATCCACGCCTGGACGCTCGAGCTCTCCGAGCTCCTGGGTGCGGCCGGTATCAACAGCATCGAGAGCATGCGGGGCAACCGCGACCGGCTCCGCGGTTACATGCTCGACGAGGGCCTGCTGAAGGTCCTCGACGTCAGAACAGTGGGGGCGTGAGTTAACCAGTTCAGATGACGTAAAGTCTCGCGCGAAGCCGCGAAGGACGCGAAGTTCGGTAAATGGGCATGTAACTCCTCCTTCGCACTTCGCGGCTTCGCGCCTTCGCGTGAGCGGACTGGTACAGGTCGCGAGTTTTCACGCGGGTGGAGCATGAGAAGCCATCTGGCTTCGAGGGAAGTCAGCGGTCTGACCTCAGGGGACTTCTTCAAAAACGTTAGTGAGGTATTGGGAACCGCCCTCACGACGTCGCGACGTCGACGCACTCTCTCCTCGTCCCGATCCGGGCGAGCGCGCCGCACATCCCCGGAACGTAGGCCAGCGCCTTGCCGGAGTCGACCATGATCGAGCCGAACTCGTCCATCCGGGGCGAGACGACCATGCAGGTGTCCGGGATGACCCGGGCGCCGCTCCTCTCGATCGCGGCGACGAGGTCGGGGTTCGCCGTCGCAACCCCGCGGGACGCGAAGATGTAGAAGGGTCTGGTCGTCGTCTTTCCTCTGAGGAGTTCCGCGAGCTCCCGGAGTTCGTCCGCCGAGCAGTGCGGACACCCGACCGCGACCGCCTCGACCTCCTTCTCCGCAAAGAGGGCCTCGACCTCGTCCACGCTCACCGTCACCCGGTCGAGGTCGCCGGTTGCAAACGAGAACACCCTCGCTTCGGGGGTGATCTTCTCGACGTGGAAGAGCGCGACCGCCCCCGTCGCCGCCATCGCGGCGCCGAGCGCCTTGAGGCTGTCGCGGCCGGGCCGGATACCCTCAAAGATCGGGATCCGGTTCCCCACCTTCTTCCCTGCCACATACCCGATCGCGCCCCAGTGGTCGGCGTGAAGGTCCTCCCCGCCCTCGACCTCGACGACGACCTGGGGCCGCCGGTTCTCGACGATGTGGAGACCGTAGTAGGGGGTCTTCCCGATGATCGCCGCGGCAAGCGCGCTCGGCCCGCCCTCCCGGTTCGTCCGGGCGCCGAGGACCGAGTTCGCGTAGGCGACCGCCGAGGACTCCGACCAGGCGAGGTGCTCGCCGTACTCCGTGATCCTGAGGTAGTAGGGGGTGCAGGTGCACTCGAGCTTGATCCCGAGCCGCCGGTAGGCCTCGACGACCTCCGTCTGGTGGCCGGCGAACTCCTCGCCGATCCCGAACTCCTGCCACCCCTCCCGCGGCATGCCGATGGGGTTCAAGACCGTCGGGACCGCCACGCGGGCATCGAGACTCCGGAGCCAGGCAAGCCCCCACCTCCCGATGGTCTTGTAGGACGCACCGCTCACCTGGGCGCTCGTGATCGGGACGAGTCTCTCGGCCCCGTAGACGTTCCCGAGCGCGACCAGGATCTCCATCATCTTCTGGCGTGTCTCGCCGAACTCGCCGGCGAGCACCTT
>DALN01000072.1:6756-8705 GCA_002499455.1 Methanoculleus sp. UBA77
CCCCATAACCATCGTGGCATCGACCCCGACCTTCACGTTCGTCCCGTCCCCGAGGCGGGTCGGGTCGAGCGACGAGCCCCGGACGCCGGTGATGACCATGATATCGGTATCGCCCCGGACCCGGGTCGCTATCGCGTACTCGACGTCGTGGGGGTCGCGGATATCGATGTCCTCGTCCACCACCACGACGTGCTTCAAGGATGTGTGGGCGGCAAACGCCGCCATGATGGCGTTCTTCGCGTCGCCCTGGGTATTCTTCCGAACCTGGACGACCGCGTGGAGGTAGCCGGCGCCGCCCTTCGTGAGGAGGACGTCTCTCACCGTCGTCACCTCGCCGACGGCCCGGTAGATCTTCGGCTCGTACGGGGCGCCCATCAGGAGTTTGTGCTCGTCGCCGGCGGGGAGGATGCCGTGGTAGATGGGATCCTCCTTGCAGTACATCTTCGTGAACTCGATGACGTGCTGCTGCCGGATGGGGTCGTAGGTCCCGGTGATGTCGACGAACGGGCCTTCGGGCACTTTCTCCGCGGTGATGTAGCCCTCGAGGACGATCTCGGCGTCGGGGACCCGGACGCCGTTCTCGCACTCCCGGACGGCGAGTTCCCCGCCCATCAGCTCCGCAGCGTAGGCGAGCTCCTTCCCCTCCGGGACGCGGGTGCAGGCGGCGAACGTCACGAGGGGGTGGGTGCCGATCGTGACTGCGACCGGGAGTTTTTCGCCCCGGGCGAGCGCGGCCTTGAGGAGGGTATGGGTGTGCCTCCCCTCCACCAGGCGGGCGACGACCCTCTTCTCGTCGAGGACCATCATCCGGTGGATAGAGGCGTTCTCGACGCCGCCGTAGCGGGAGAAGACGATCCCGGACGTCAGGTAGCGGCCGGCATCCCCCGGGAAGTGCTTTAAGATCGGGAGGCGGGAGAGGTCGGCGGCGACACCGCCCTCCAGCCGTCCCGCGTCCGTGACGCGGCCGTTGTAGGTCATGGCGGCCAGATGCGGCACCAGTTCCCGCTCACCGACGCCGAGCGCCGCTGCAAGCGACTTCCTGTCGCCGAGGAGGTTCATCACCGCCCGGTGCCCCTCGAGGTCGTGAAAGAAGAGGATCTTATCGGTCCGGCTCGCCATGCGGGGGGCCTCATACACGGTCGAGCAGGGGGTCTCGATCTCCTCGACTCTGCCCTGCTTCCGCATCAGTTCAATGAAGTTGCGCAATTCTCATCCGCTCCATCGGGTGCCGAGGTTGTGTTCCACCTTCATGTGGTCGAGCACGCGGGCCACCACCATATCGACCAGGTCGTCGATGGTCTTCGGGTGCTGGTAGAAGGGGGGGCTTGCGATCATCACGGTCGCGCCGGCCTCGTCGGCAGCAAGCATGTTCTTCAAGTGGATCCGGGAGAGCGGCATCTCCCGGAGGAGGAGGAGGAGGGGCCGCCGCTCCTTGAGGCAGACGTCCGCCGCCCGGCCGATCAGGTTGTCGGCGAGGCCGTTGCTGACGGCGGCGAGCGTCTTCATGCTGCAGGGGACGATCGCCATCCCGTCGTAACGGAACGAGCCGCTAGCGATATCGGCGGCGAGGTTGCTGTTCTCGGCGTATATGGCGTCGAATCCATCGAGATTTACGTCCTCGATCCCGGCGATCTGCCGGGCGGTCTCGGAGATGACGATATGCACCGTTGCCTCTTCACAGAGCACCTCGAGCAGGCGGCGGGCGTAGATGACCCCGCTTGCCCCGGTGACCCCGACGACGAACTCCTTTGTCATGTGCTCCTCAACTGTTATGCAACTACGAGTTTATCCTGCTTTGTCGGCCGCTTCACCCGGAGGACCTCCATCGCGGCCTGTTCCACGGTGTTGCGGTGCTCCTCAGTCGTGTAGACGCCGAGCCGCCACTGCTGCCGCCGGGTGTCGTTCAAGGTGTTGATGAGGGGCGAGACCTCCTCGAGATCCTGCATCGT
>DALN01000072.1:8812-9435 GCA_002499455.1 Methanoculleus sp. UBA77
TGCGGGGAGTGCTTCAGCCGCTCCATGCAGGCGGCGTCGTCCATCCGGGCGAACTCCTCCGCGTCGGCGCCGGGGACGTTCAGCACCTCCTCGCGGAGGGCGTGGACGAACATGCTCGTCGCGATCCGGCTCACGTGGTGGAAGTAGACCGCCGGGCGCATCAGGGTCCGGGCGATGAGGAGCGACTCGGCGGCGTTGATCCCGCCCTCGTGGAGCGCGACACCGGAGTCGGTGAGGATCGTCGACCGGATCAGCCGGTGGGCGTCGACCGTCCCGTAGGGCACGCCGGTGTAGTGGGCGTCCCGCATCAGGTAGTCCATCCGGTCGACGTCGAGGCTCCCGTGGATGATGCTCGCGAGGCGATGCTCGCCGGAGACGGCGGCGCAGACCTCGGCGGGGTCGATCTCCTCCGCCTCGAGGACGGCGGCGATGGTCCCTTCCCCGACGAGGCGGTCGATCTGGTGGTGGCTCCGCCCGGTGAACTCCTCCATCACCGGNNGGAGAAGGGGCCGTGGCCGATGTCATGGAGGAGGGCGGCGGTGGTGACGAGTTTCGTCTCCCCGTCATCAAGGCCGAGCTCCCGGCACATCAGGCCGGCGAGGTGCATCGTCCCGAGCGAGTGC
>DALN01000033.1:0-4012 GCA_002499455.1 Methanoculleus sp. UBA77
GGCGTCCCGTTCGGGGGGTTCTGGAGGGAGGCGCTCAACAGCGACGCGGTCGAATACGGCGGGAGCGGGGTCGGGAACCTCGGCGGGGTGGAGGCGGAGCAGGTCCCGGCCCACGGCCGGCCGTGGTCGCTCCCGCTCACCCTGCCCCCGCTNNCGGCCACTTCTACCAGCCCCCGCGGGAGAACCCCTGGACCGGGGAGGTCGAGGTCCAGCGGTCCGCGGCGCCGGACCATGACTGGAACGAGCGGGTTGCCGCGGAGTGTTACGCCCCGAACACCGCCGCCCGCATCCTTGACCCTGAGGGGTTGATCGAAGAGGTGCTGAACACCTACTCAAGGATCAGTTTCACGGCAGCACCGACGCTCCTTGCCGGGCTTGAGCGGCACCGGCCGGCGGTCTATCGCGCGATCCTCGCGGCCGACCGGGAGAGCCGTGAGCGCTATTCCGGCCACGGGTCCGCGATCGCCTGCTGCTACAACCACATCATCATGCCGCTTGCAACCCGCGAGGAGAAGCGGGTCCAGGTCGCCTGGGGAGTCCGCGACTTTAAAGCCCGGTTCGGCCGGGAGCCCGAAGGGATCTGGCTCCCGGAGACGGCGGTCGACCTCGAGTCCCTGGATATCATGGCGGAGGCGGGGCTTCGGTTCACGATCCTCGCTCCCCACCAGGCGGCCGGCGTGCGGCCGATCGGGGAGGAGGCCTGGACCGATCTCTCCGGCGGCAGGGTCGATACGACCATGCCTTACCTCTGCCGCCTCCCCTCCGGGCGGAGCATCGCGGTCTTCTTCTACGACGGGGCGATCTCCCGCGACGTTGCGTTCGGCGACCTCCTCACCGACGGGCGGCGGTTTGCCGAACGGCTGCTCGGCGCATTCTCCCCGAAGGGGGACCGGCCGGAACTCGTGCATATCGCGACCGACGGAGAGACTTACGGCCATCACAGGAAGTTCGGGGAGATGGCCCTCGCCTACTGCCTCCGCACCATCGAGGCCCGCCCGGACGTCAGCCTCACGGTCTACGGCGAGTACCTCGCCGCCCATCCGCCCACGCACGAGGCCGCCGTCCGGGAGGGGACGTCGTGGAGCTGCCTCCACGGCATCGAGCGCTGGCGGGGGGAGTGCGGGTGCCATAGCGGGGCGCACCCGGACTGGTCGCAGGCGTGGCGCGAACCCCTCCGCGAGGCCGTCGTCATGGTCCGGGACACCCTCTCACCCCGGTCGGCGGAGGCGCTCGCGGCCCTTGTCAGTGACCCGGCAGCGGCCCGCAACGACGCCGTCGGCCTCGTCCTTGCCCGGTGGTCCGATGAGGCCGTGGCGGCGTTCGTTACCCGGCACGCGAGGAACGGCCTCTCCGCTGAAGGGCAGCGGCGGCTGCTCTCGCTCCTCGAGATGGAGCGGCAGGTGATGCTGATGCAGACGAGCTGCGGCTGGTTCTTCGACGACATCGCCGAGCCGGGGAGCGTCCAGGTGATGCGGCACGCGGGCCGGGCGATGGACCTTGCACGCAAGGTCCTCGGCATCGACCTCGAGCCGGCGTTCGTCGCCATCCTCCGCCGCGCACGGCCAAACGACCCGGCGTATCCGACCGGGGCGGATGTCTACGAGGCCCTCGTCCGGCCGGCCGCAACTGACCTCGCCCGGATCGGGGCAGGGGCCGCCCTCTACGCCCTCCTGGACCTTGAGCCTCCTGCGGCGGCGTCGGGGATGTATGCCGTGCAGGGGGACTGGCCGTACCGGTCGGACCGGTGCCTTCTCGGTACCGTCCGGGTGCGGTGCCGGGCGACGGGCGAGGAAGCCCTCTTCGATGCGGCAGCGCACTATGCCGGGATGGACCGCGTTGCCTTCGGCATCCGCGAGCCCCGCGGCGAGGAAGCGCTCCGGGCGGCGTGGGAGACGACGGGAGGCGCCGGGCCGGCCGGAACTTTTTCGCGGGTCTGCATGGCATCCGATCTCTCCGACGAGGAGCGGTGGGCGATTTCGCGGAAGATGTCTCCCGCAATCGGGTCGGCCGTCTGTGCGGTCTATAACGATGCGGCGGCGCTCATCAGGACGCTTGAGGAGTTCCGGATCCCCGTACCCGGTCCCGCCGCCCTCCTCCGGGAGCACGCCTCCGGCGAACGGCTGCTTGCGATGCTCGAAGACGGGTGCCCGGACCCGGACCGCTTTGCGGCGCTCGCGGGGGAGGTGCGGCAGGAGTTCAGGCGACTCGATCTTTCGGCCCTCGGTGAGGCGGCTGCCCGGCGGATCGAACGCTCCCTCCGCGAAGCGGCCGCACAGCAGGATGACCCGGCGCCGCTTGAGGAGATCGTCCGCATCGCCGGGTGTGCGAAGGTTTTTGGGCTGCCGCTCACTCTATGGGAGAGCCAGAACCTCTGCATCGGGCTGCGCGGGCGCTACGCCGTGATGCAGGAGCGTGCTGGCCGGGGTGACCGGGATGCGGAACGGTGGGCGGAGGCCTTCAGGGGGGCGGCGGCATGTCTTGGCGTGAGAGCGGCATGAGGAGGAGCGGCGCATGAACAGGCGGGGCAGCGGGGTTCTCCTGCACATCACGTCCCTGCCGTCGGCATACGGGATCGGCGACCTCGGCCCCGCGGCCCACCGGTTCGTGGACCTCCTCAGCCATGCCGGACAGCGCTACTGGCAGATCCTCCCTCTCAACCCGACATGCCCGGCGTTCAGCAACTCGCCCTACCAGAGCACCTCGGCGTTTGCCGGGAACGCCTGGCTCATCAGCCCCGAGCAGATGGTCGCAGACGGTCTCCTCGCGCCCGAGGATATCGCGGACCCTCCCGCGTTCCAGGAGGAGAGGGTCGACTACCAGGCGGTCCTCGACTACAAGAACGGCCTCTTCGATAAGGCGTTTGCGCGGTTCAAGGAGCGCGGCCCGGACTTCCGCTACAAGGACTTTGCGGCGGACAACACGTCGTGGCTCGATGACTACGCGATCTTCGTGGCCCTCAAGGAGAGGTTCGGCGGGAAGGTATGGGGCGACTGGCCGGCCGGGATCCGGGACCGGCACGAGGAAGCCCTGCGGAAGTACGGCGACGAACTTGCCGACCGGATCCTCCGGGAGAAGTTCCTCCAGTACATCTTTGATCACCAGTGGCAGAGACTCAAGGGCCACTGCCGGATGCGCCACATCCAGATCATCGGGGATATCCCGATCTACCTCACCTACGACAGCGTCGACCTCTGGGCAAACCCGGGGCTCTTCAAACTCGACGAGCAGAAGAAGCCTGCGTTCGTCTCGGGGGTCCCCCCGGATATGTTCAGCGAGACCGGGCAGCTCTGGGGGAACCCGGTCTACAACTGGGATGCGCACCGGGCGCAGGGGTTTGCATGGTGGGAGAGCCGGATCGACCGCACGCTTGCCCTCGTCGACCGGCTGCGCCTCGACCATTTCCGGGGGTTCGCGCAGTACTGGGAGGTGCCTGCCGGCGAGAAGACCGCGCAGAACGGGCGCTGGGTCGATGCGCCCGGCCGGGAACTCTTCACCCTGCTTGCCCGGAGCAGGTCGTGCCTCCCCATCATCGCCGAGGATCTCGGCTACATCACCTCCGACGTCCACGAGATGATGGCCCACTTCGGGTTTCCGGGGATGAAGATCCTGACCTTCGGCTTTGACGGCGACGTCGGGGGGAACCCGCACGCCCCCCACAATGCTGCGAAAGGGTCTGTCGTCTACACGGGGACGCACGACAACAACACGATCCGCGGGTGGTTCGAGCACGAGGTCTCCGACGGCCTGAGGGACAGCATCTTCCGCTACATAGGCGGGCCGGTGAACGCCGACCAGGTGCACCGGATCATCGTACGTCTCGCGATGCTCTCCGCCGCCGATACCGTCATCATCCCGATGCAGGACATCCTCGGCCTCGGCGGCGAAGCCCGGATGAACCGGCCGGGCACGACGGAAGGCAACTGGGAGTGGCGGCTCCGGCCGGAGCAGGCGGGCGAGGAGAGCATGCGGGAGTTCGCCGAAGTGACGGGGCTCTACGGGAGGAGATGAGGGG
>DALN01000033.1:4041-8207 GCA_002499455.1 Methanoculleus sp. UBA77
CTTCCGGGCGTTCCGTCTGCCGCAGACCGCGTCCGTTTCACCGGCTCTTTGCACCGGTAAAACCGAGTATATTTTAGATTTTTCAATTTTACCGAACTATGTCAAAAATAAACAAACATATATAATAATAAACATGGACAGTACTCCACCAAAAGGGGACAGAATTCATGCGGGACTTACCACACGATCACTTCGGCCGCATCCCGGAACGCATCTCCGGGCTTGTCGACCTCGCATACAACCTCTGGTGGAGCTGGAACCCGGAGGCCCGGATACTCTTCAAGCAGCTGAACCAGCAGGCATGGAAAGCAAGCGTCCACAACCCGCTCCGGATGCTCCGCGATATACCGGCGGAGTTCCTTGAACGCGCTGCAGGGGACCCTGTCTACCTTCGCCGCTACGATACCGTCATGCGCCGGTTCAGGAAGTATATGAGCGCCGCCGGGACCTGGTTCTCCGAGGAGTACGCCGGCCGCCCTCCGCTCACCGTCGCCTACTTCTCGGCGGAGTACGGACTTCACCACTCGCTCCCGATCTACGCGGGCGGGCTTGGCTTCCTCGCCGGCGACCACCTCAAAGAGGCGAGCGACCTCGGCCTCCCGATGGTTGCCGTCGGCCTCCTCTACTCGCAGGGCTACCTGCACCAGCGGATCAACCCCGACGGCTGGCAGGAGGATACCACCCAGCCGCTCGACCACGCCACCGCACCCATCACCCGGGTGCGTGATGCGACCGGCGAAGACCTGGTGGTCCGGGTCCCGCATATCGACCCGCCCATCTACGTCGCCGTCTGGAAGGTCCAGGTCGGCAGGATCCCGCTCTACCTCCTGGATACGGATACCCCCTGCAACGATCCCGAAAACCGGGGGATCTCGTCCCGGCTCTACATCGGGGACCGGGAGCAGCGCCTCCGGCAGGAGATTGTCCTCGGCATCGGCGGGCGAAAAGTGCTCCATGCTCTCGGCGTCGAGTATGCGGCGGTGCACCTGAACGAAGGCCACCCGGCGTTTGCGCTTCTCGAGCGGATCCGCGAGCGTGTCGAGCGCGGGATGGAGTTTGAGGAGGCGCTCGCCGAGGTTCAGGCGACGTCGGTCTTCACAACGCACACGCCTGTTCCAGCAGGCCACGACGTCTTCCCCGTCGACCTCATCGACCGGTATTTCAGGACCTACTACCCGGCGCTCGGCATCGACAGGCTCAGGTTCCTGCAGCTCGGCGTCCACCCGGAGAACCCCTCTTCGGGCTTCAACATGACCGCGCTCGCCCTGCGTGCATCGGCGCACCACAACGGCGTCTCGCGAGCAAACGGGGCCGTCGCCTGCGATATGTGGAAGTGCCTGTGGCCCGGTCCCCCGGAGGCGAAGGTGCCGATCGACTACGTCACGAACGGTGTTCACGTGCCGACCTGGCTCAACCCGCGGATGAAAGAACTCTACGACCGGCATATCGGGCCGACCTCTCCCGACTGGCTCGCGGACCACGACAACCCGGTGGTCTGGGAACTCATCGACGAGATCCCGGACAGCGAACTCTGGCAGCTCCACCTCTGGCTGAAGGCAAAACTCCTCAACCGGATCCGGGAGCGGGAACGGGTGAAATGGGCGACGCACCGGTCTGGAGCGTTGAACCCCGCGGCCGAAGGAGCGTTCCTCAACCCCTCCGTCCTGACGATCGGGTTCGCCCGGCGGTTCTCGACCTACAAGCGGGCGCACCTCATCTTCGAGGACCTGGACCGGTTGAAGCGGATCCTGAATAATCCCTGGTATCCGGTCCAGATCCTCTTCGCCGGCAAGGCCCACCCGGCCGACAACGAGGGCAAGCAGGTGCTCCGGGAGATCTACCGCTATACCCGGCGGCCCGAGTTCGGGGGACGGATCGCGTTCATCGAGGACTACAACGAGGAGGTTGCCCGGTACCTGGTGCACGGCGTCGATGTCTGGTTGAATAACCCCCTGCCCCCGATGGAGGCAAGCGGTACGAGCGGCATGAAGGCCTCGCTGAACGGGGTCCTGAACCTCTCCATCCTTGACGGCTGGTGGATCGAGGGCTACAACGGCAGGAACGGGTGGGCGTTCGGGAACGAGGCGGCAGACGGCGAGAAGCGGAATGCCGCCGATGCCGCGGCAATCTACGACATCCTGGAGAAGGAGGTCGTCCCGCTCTACTACAACCGCTCCATCGACGATGTTCCCCACGGCTGGGTGAAGATGATGAAGGAGGCGATCAAGACGAACGGCCCCAGGTTCTCGTCCCGCCGTATGGTGAAGGAGTATGTCGCCCGGTACTACCCCTCTCTCCTGAAAGGCGCCGGGATGGAGGCTGCCCGGGCTCCGGCGACGGCAAAGCCCCTGACCCCGGCCTGGAGGCCGCGGAGAGAGGAGAAGACCGGGGAAGGAAGCACCTGAGGCTCCTTCACCCCTGCTCAACTATCGGCCGGGGAGAGCGGCTCCGCCCGCGCCCGGTCCGCCTCCCGGCCCGGTCCCGCATGCCGTGCGGAGACCTCCCCCCGGCCTGCGCCACGCGCTTCCGGGTCTCTTCGTCTGCGGCCTGAAGGCCCCTTGCCTCGTGCGGCGCCCTGCCCCCGGCCCTCGCGACACGGCGCCGGGTCTCGCGGGAAGCCGCCTGGAGCCCCCGCTCGGTATGCGGTGCGAGTCCTCCGGTCCTTGCGACACGCTTCCGGGTCGCTTCGTCCGCAGATGCAAGGCCGCGTCCTGTTCCTTTCTTCTCTCCAGCCATCTCGCCGATCCCCCCGTACGATACGGCAGCGGTGCACCCGCCTGCCGGGATCAAAGGGGCCTTTCCCGATGACGGGCGAAGACCTCCCGTAGAGTCCCGCCGCTATCCGCCGACCCCCTCGATACCGCGCAACAGCACAACCGGGTTATAAAAAAGTTGTTATAGAAATGATAAGCAAAAGACGCAGGGCAGGGGATCTCGAAAGCCTGCCGGTTCAAGCCCGGAAACCTGATCGTGGAGGATCAGGCAGCGCTTATGCCCCGTCCTGCAGCTCCCGGATCATCCGCCGGATCTGGCCGACCTGCACCTCCGGCGTGGTGAAGATGCAGAGAAATTCATCCCGAAAGGGAGCGATGATGATGTTTCCGCCGCGATAAAAGACGGTCATCTGCATGAACGCCCCGGATGCCGGCGTGGCGGCCTGCAGACCGCATGACCACCGGAGCAGTTCCTCGGCAAAGGCGACGGCATAATCGGCATCGATCTTCCCGGCAGAAGAGACGCAGAGACCGTCGGCGAAACAGGCCACTGCAGTCACCCCCGGCTGCCGCAGCACGGCCGCGAGCGCTCCGTCCTCCTCTCCGGCAGGCGCGACGCCGGGCCGGTCTTCACCGACAGGAGCCTCCTCCGCGCCGCCGCACCCGTCAGGCTCACCGGGCGGACAGACCGCCGGGCATTCATATTCAGGCTGCAGGAGGGCCTGCATCTCCCTCGATACGATGAGGGCTTCCTGCATCTCTTCCGGCCCGTACTTCCGGAGGCCGAAGTCAAGGATGGACTGGCTCCCGAAGTACTTCAGTGCAGGCGGGCCGGCGAGGGATTTCAGCGGGTGCCTGAAGTACGCCGCGAGGGGTTCGCCCTTCTGCACCAGCAGGAACCCGTCTCCGTCCTGCGCCGTGATCCGTACCGCCCCGGCGAAGCGGGACGTATGGGCAAAGATCCACTGGAGCGATGCCTGCATCTCCCCGATAGTCGTGCCTTCCGGTAGTCTCTCCATTACTCAGACTCCTGCTCCTCTGGTCCCTGTATGCTGTCGCCCGCCAGGCGGCGGAGACGAAACTCCCGCCGGGCTGTCTCTCCTACTCATCGTCCTTTGCAAGCGTGTCAAGGATCTTATACGAGTTGATCAGGCGATCGAAGGCGACAGCAAGTTCGCCGATCTCATCGTTGCTCGTCACCGTGATCTCCGTGTCGACGAGGTTGCCCTGGCTCACCCGGGTCGCGACCTCCGAGAGCTGCTCGATGGGGGCCGTGATGCTCTTTGCGAGGTAGAAGCTCCACATCATGATCACGGAGAGCGTGAGCAGGGTCAGGACGATGATGCCGTTCTGCAGACCGAGCGTGGCGATGACGCTCCCGGTATCCCCTGCCGAGACGATCCCGAGCAGAAAGACCGGGATGACGGCAACGGTGAGCATGCTCGCCATAAG
>DALN01000033.1:8262-14432 GCA_002499455.1 Methanoculleus sp. UBA77
TAAGAATATCAAAAATAATACAACTTAACCAGGCATTATTCAGTTTAGGGCATATATTACCCATTTTTGAAAATAATATACCCGAGTAAATCATATGCCATTTACAACGAATGATGATATAAATACCTGACTTCACGAATATTCGCGCATCTGCTGCAATCTATAACTATTGTTCACCGGGCAGGTCGCCCCTGCCCGGGAAGCGGACCTTCGCGAGCCCTTCCCGCAGGGGCAAACGCAATCGTGAAGGGCATCGACAGGTTGATACCGGGGGGCGGAGGAGTGAGGGTGAGCGCAACATCATACGTACCGGCATCAGGGAGGCTCGATATGACTCTTGTAATCGCATTCATCGGCAACCAGGGAGCCGTAATGGCAGGGGACATGCGGGAGATCGCATTCGGGGGAGACGACGCCCGCATCGAGGAGCTCGAGCGCGAGCTCTACAGCGGCGCGATAACGACCGACGACGACCTGCGGAGACGAGCGGGAGAGATCGGCGTGGAGATCCGGGTCAGGGACGATAAAGCCAAGGTGTCGCAGCAGGGCGGGGTCCTCATCGGCGAGGTGACCGAGACCGACGGGGAGAAGGTCGCAAAGAAGAGGCTATACGCTACAAGGGGAAGTTACGCAATCGCCGAGATCATCGACTCCCGGCAGCGTGTGATGCAGAGAGGAAGGGCAAGCAACTTCGTGGTGCTCGGAAACGATATCACGAAGCAGATAGCAAACCAGTGCATCAGGGGGGCGTGGGAAGGAGGAACGCTCCAGGATGCCATAAGAATCATCATGCTCATCATGCAGGCGGCGGCCGGCATGACGGCATCGGTGAGCAGAACGTTTGTACTGGTGCACACCGATCTCGCGGCCAACCTGGCTGATGCCGTCCACAAGGACGGCTAGGTCCCCGGATTGGGTCTCAGGATTGTGCACCCGGTTCCCGTAAACACCCGGTTGCGGGGCCTGCCGGAAGCCGACAGGGTTGCCTCAGCCGCGGCGCAAAAATGCAGATCGGTTACTGCTGGCTGAGGTAGTTGTGCCTCATGAGCCAGTCGACCTGGGGCTTGATGTAGCGATAGACGATATCGCACTTCTCGTCCTGGAAACTCCACGGAACAACGATCAGGAGATCGCCTTCACGTATCCAGAGCCGCTTCTTGATCTTGCCCTTGATCCGGCCGGTGCGCGTGACGCCGTCCTCACAGCGGACACGGATATGGTTTGCCCCGAGCATCAGGTCGGCCCGGGCAAAGATCTCCCGGTTTCGCTTCTTCGGTAGCCGTACCCGTACGATCTCTTCCTCGTTGTTTTGTGATCCTCGTGTATTCGTCAGTTAATCAACTCCATGACAGGTGGTGATAAAGCCCGCCTACGACTTCTTTACCTGGCGTGTATACAAAGGGTCCGTGTCACCATTAAGGTATCTGTCCCGGGAGTGTCCGCACACTGGAGAAGATGAACTATCCGGGCGGATTCTGGGCTTTCCCGGGTGCGGTCTGCATAAAGGAGGCATTTATAAGGGAGCGCCTCCGGAGAGAGGACAGAACGCAGCCCCGCTTCCGGGCAGGAAATCCTCCCGCAGGACCCCCGAACCGGAGCCATGACGAACCCGTTCCGGAAGATCGCAGCCTCCCGCCAGGCCTCCCTCCCATATCGAGGGGTTGCCCCCTGCCCCATACTGCAGCCCGCTTTTTTCGCCGAAGCATAATTAAGGTTTGAGTGTCTATGAGTGACGAGGATCTTTGAATGGAAAGCAGCAAGCTGTACGTCGGAAACCTCACCTACTCGGTAAATGATGAGCAGTTGAAAGACCTGTTCTCCCAGTACGGAACGGTGACGGACGTCAGAGTCATTGAGCGCAAAGGGTTCGGGTTTGTCGAGATGTCCAGCCCGGAAGAGGCTGAGAAGGCAAAAGAAGCCCTGAACAACACCGTATTCGAGGGTCGCACCCTGAAGATCGACGAGGCCCGGCCTCCGAGACCCAGAACCGACTTCCGCCGGTACTGAGATAGTTACCCGGAAGAACAGCACTCCGGATATCTCCTTTTCTTTTTGGTCAGAGGTTCAAGGGGACCTCGGTTCCAATTCATCGGTACGGCACCAGCGTCCAAATATCAGGCGGATCGGTCGCGAAGAACCCGATGATGCCCAATCTAAGAGGTTCCAGCGGCCGGGCAGGTGGGGTCGGCTCTATGGTTCGTTCCGGGGGCTGACAGGGGAAGCATCGCCACCGGACCGGCCCTGCTGATACCGGCCGGGGTATCCCTCCGCGAGCATCAGCCCGGCACGGCAGTAAGACGGATACCCCCAACCGCACCGATCACCACCCCCGGCGCAGATTAATCCACACCCATTTTGGGGATTTTTCGGCCTGAAAGCACAGCAACTTTTTTATCCACCCAGAGCTATGGGGCGGGCGTGTGCCCCGCATGCGGGGCGCCAGTCTAAAGAGGTGATGAGAAGTATGGCAGAAGAGAGACCCTCAGTCAGAGGCGGAATAGCATCCGCGGCACAGGCTGCCTCCGTTGAAGAGCTGAGTGCATCCGCATTCCAGAAGTACCTCGGAGGCATGGACTATCCTGCCGGGAAGCAGGACCTGATCAGCCACGCCAAGAAGAACAATGCGCCCGACGCGGTGATCCAGGTTCTGGAGATGTTCGGGGACAAGACCTTCCAGTCCGCGGCAGAAGTGAGCCAGGAGTTCGGCAGGGTCAAATAACCCTACTTTTTTGAAACCTTCTGCGGAAGCTGCCGTCGCGCTATCCTGGAGAGATACAAAACGACGGCTATGCCTCAGCGGAATGAGACAACAGAACAGGTGATGATGCGAGGGGAGCGATTTGAACGCTCGAACCCCTTCGAGACTGGACCCTGAATCCAGCGCCTTTGACCTGGCTTGGCAACCCTCGCACGGGTCTGCGACGAATCACTGCGGGCCTGTCGGCGTTGGCCTGCCCGGCGATCCTCGCGCCTAATACTATAGTATCTTCTTCAAAATAAAGGTATTTACTCCCCGCCCGTCCCGGAGGCATGGGAGTTGTGCGAGTTGTTGTCCATGAACCGCTTCGTCTCCAGCTCACGGAGTTCATGCCGCTTGATCTTGCCGGAGATGGTCTTTGGAAGCGACTCCACGAACTCGATCTCGCGGGGGTATTTGTAGGGCGCCGTCACCCTCTTCACGTGCCGCTGGATGTCCTTGACCAGCGACTCGGAGGGCCGGTAGCCGGGCTTCAAGACGATGAAGGCCTTGACGACCAGACCCCGGATGACGTCGGGCGACCCGATGACGGCAGATTCCTGGACGGCGGGGTGCTCCAGGAGCGCGCTCTCGACCTCGAACGGCCCGATCCGGTAGCCGGAGGACTTGATGACGTCGTCGTCGCGCCCGATGAACCAGAAGTAGCCGTCCTCGTCCATATACGCCTTGTCGCCGGTGTAGTAGAACCCGTTCTGGAAGACCCTGCGGTTCTCCTCCTCGTTGTTGAGGTATCCGCGGAAGAGCCCGACCGGGCGCGGGTCCGCCCTGATCGCGATGCGCCCCTCCTCCCCGATGCCGACCGGCTTGCCGTCGTCGTCGTGGAGCTCGATATCCCAGCCCGGTGCGGGCCTCCCCATGGAGCCGGGCTTGCACTTCATGCCGGGGAAGGTCCCGATGCAGAGGACTGTCTCGGTCTGGCCGTAACCCTCGTAGATCGTCCTCCCGGTCCCCTCCTGCCACGCCCGGATCACCTCGGGGTTGAGGGGCTCGCCGGCGCTGCAACAGTGCCGGAGGTCGGCGAGATCGAANNTTGTCGAGGTCGGCGAGGATCAGCATCCGGTAGATCGTCGGGGGGCAGCAGAAGGTCGTGACCCCGTACTTCTCCAGCAGCGGCAGGATCTCGGTGGCGTGGAACCGGCCCCGGATGTCGTAGACGAAGATGCACGCGCCGAGGATCCACTGGCCGAA
Organism: Methanoculleus sp. UBA77; assembly: GCA_002499455.1. Classification (GTDB taxonomy): domain Archaea; phylum Halobacteriota; class Methanomicrobia; order Methanomicrobiales; family Methanoculleaceae; genus Methanoculleus. The sequence goes on from DALN01000033.1 coordinate 12,209, forward strand.
GAGCTTGCCCCACGCGCTCTTGCCCCACCCGGTATCGGAGATCGTGAGGTGGAGGTCGTTTTCATGCAGGTCGTGCCAGATGCGCGCGGTGACGAGGTGCCCCAGCGGATAGGAGTGGTCGTGGATCACCATCTTCGGTTCGCCGGTGGTGCCGGACGTGAAGAAGATCAGCAGCGGGTCCGTGGACCGGGTCCGGTGCATGCCGGGGAGGTTGACCAGCTTGTGGGAGCAGGGCGCGGGGTAGTCGAGCTCGACGGGGTAGCTGACCCATCCGTCCCGCGTGCCGTCGGTCATGAGTTTGACGAGGAGCGAGGGGCAGTCTTCCTGGACCTCCTCGACCTTCTCCGCGTACTCCGCCATCGTGACGATCATCCTGATGTCGGCGGCCTGGATACGGTATTTCAGGTCTTTGGGGGTCAGCATCGTCGTCGCGGGGCAGTAGACGGCGCCGACCTTGATGAGCGCGATGACGAAGATCCACCATTCAGGCGTCCGCGGAAGCATCAGCATGACCCGGTCGCCCTTCTTGATGCCGTACTTTATGCACATATTGACGGCCTGATTTGAGAGGCGCATGAGGTCGAAGAAGGTGTACTTCTTCTCGCGGCCCTGCTGGTCCACCCAGATCATGGCGAGCTTGTTCCGGTCCTTCTTCGCCCATGCGTCGATCGCATCAAAGCCGAAGTTGTAGTATTCAGGAACGTCGATCTTGAAATTCGCGCGGAGGTCTTCGTAAGATGCCGGTTTTTGCTCGTCATCGGTCATGAGGAGATCAATAAATGTTTGCGCGGTTATGGTTTAAAGAATTCACGACGGTGAAGAACGCTCCCGATACGGAAGGGCCATAAAGATTATCCATTAGTATTATGGTCCAAAAAGCGATACGTATATCAATGGATGAGAAGGGATACGAGTCACTGAAAATCGAGAACATCGTTGCCTCCGGGGTGATTGCCGACTCGATCGACCTCGAAAAAGTATCGGATAAAATAAAAAACTGTGAGCTGAATACGAAGAGGTTCCCGGGGGCGGTCTATCGTATCGAGAAGCCCAAGATTGCATCCCTGATCTTTTCTTCGGGAAAGGTGGTGCTCACCGGGATCAGGACCAATCAGGATCTCCACGACGGCCTCGATATCATCATGCAATCCCTCCGGGACGCAGGTATCGAGACGTACGGGGAACCGCAGGTCGCGGTCACGAACATCGTCTGTTCCTACGACATGGGCAAGTACATCAACCTGAACAAGGTGGTCATCACCCTCAACCTCGAGAATATCGAGTACGAGCCGGAACAGTTCCCGGGGCTCGTCTACCGTATCGAGGACCCGAAGATCGTCGCCCTTCTCTTCAGTTCGGGTAAGATCATCCTGACCGGCGGAAAGACCGTCGAGGACATCAAGAGAGGGCTCGATTTCCTTGAGCAGCGGCTCGAAACTATAATGTGAACTGTTTTCCCGTACGTTTTTCTTTCTTACAGGGGATGGGGGCCGGGGGCCCCATTATTTTTGGCCGGGCGACGGGCCGCAGGGCCGGAGCCTGAGAAAACGCGAAGCGTTTTCGAGCGGCAACAGTCCACCTGGCACGGATAATCTGAGTTGCATAAACTCGCCGATTTCTTCAGGACAGAAGAAGGCTTGCTGCTCGGATCTGATCACGCTCGTGCTCAGTACTTCACTAAATTTGGTTGAGGCTCCTCCCTCTGGAAGTCAACCCTTTGCCTTCCCTTCGCGTTCTTCGCGCCTTCGCGTGAGGGGTTTCGGTGCGGACTCTATACCGTCTCACGCGAAGAGCGCGAAGCCGCGAAGAACGACGGGTCGAACGCGAAGGGCCGGAGCGTGAGCACCGTTAGGGTGCGAAGGGGCCAGAGTTTGAGCACTGTCAGGTGAGAAGGAGAGTTACAGGTACGTTATGCCGCACTTCGAAGCCTTTCACCCTTCTCAATCTTCGGATGTCCCATCCATCGTACCCTGCGTGAGCCCAAACCGCTGTCCATGATCTACGCAAACCGCCGGATCCCCGCGAGCGGCGGGAGGACGACCGCCTCGCCGTCGACCTCCACCACCGGCTGCAGGGCATCCACGTCCACGCGGCGGAGGATGGGCGAGAGGAAGTCCCGGTTCCTCGCAGAGTTCACCACGACGCCGGGGGAGAGCGGGTTGAACGCCGGCAAGACGATGAGGTCGTTACCCCGCGCTATGCTCTGGCCATAGAGGAAGCAGGG
>DALN01000176.1:0-2600 GCA_002499455.1 Methanoculleus sp. UBA77
GGAGGTCAGCCCGACGCCCGCGAGCGAGTGGAGCAGCCCCCGGTGCCGGTGCCGGTAGCTCTTTCGGAGGAGCAGCGAGAAGACAAGGGAGAGCGGGTAGTAGATGAGGTACCTGATGGTATACCCGAAGACCGGGAGCACCACCGCGAAGCCGTTCAAGATCTGGCCTCTCTTCCCCTTCACGCCGCCGATACGGCCGTTGAAGATCGCCGCGTCGATGGCATCCGCATCCGGCGCGAGCGATCCGACGAAGACGCCGAAGAGGAGGACGGCGATCAGGGCGGGGTCGAGGACCGGAGCCCAGGGAGCGATGAGAACTCCTGCTGTCGCCAGACTGAGCGATACGTGCTGGTCACCCCGCATGGAATATCTCTACAGTTTGGAGAGTAATCTGTGATAAAGGTCGCTTCTGCGGTCTGAAAGTGTTGGAAGGGATGATCGGGCCTCGCGAACCGTCACCGGATCGATATCGACGACGAGGATCTCACCCCCGGTCCCGCCCCTGGCGATGAGGGTGCCGTCCGGGTCGGCGGCAAGCGATCCCCCGCAATAGGCGCCTCCCGGCCCGCCGGCCGTGTTGATCCCGGCGACGTAGTAGCGGTTCTCAAGAGCCCGTGCCGGGATCAGGGTCTCCCAGTGGCGCAGCCGGCAGCACGGCCAGGCGGCGGGTACGAGCATGCACTCCACGCCGGCGAGCGCGTAGATGCGGAAGAGTTCCGGGAACCGGAGGTCGTAGCAGACGGCAAGCCCGAAGGTCACGCCGCCGAGGGTGAAGGTGGCAAGCCGGTCGCCTGCCGTGTAGTAGCGGTCCTCGCCGTCGGGAGAGAAGAGGTGAATTTTTGCATAGGCAGCAAGGAGGGCACCGTCTGCACCGAAGACCACGGCGGTGTTCCGGGGCAGTTCCCCTTCCCGGGCCTCGATGAGCGATCCCGCGACCGCGATGCCGTTCTCGCGTGCTATCCGGCTGAACGCAGCAGCAAGCGGCCCGTCCAGGGGCTCGCCGGCACCGGGAGGGATCTTTGGGGACCACCCGGTCGCGAACTGTTCGGGAAAACAGACGAGCGACGCACCGGCTGCCGCTGCCTCCTCGATCAGCGTGCCGGCCAGCTCGAGCATCCCGGAAGGATCGGGGTTCCCGCCGGCAACCTGGGCGAGCGCTATTCTCGTCATCGTCACCGGCGGGACGGGTCCGCCGCTCCGGCGCCCCTGCTGGAGATGATGAGCATGGCGGCGCCGATGACGACGAGGGCGGCGAGCGTTACCATGATGTACGGGGCGAACGGGACATCGACGGCGAACGTCTGAGCCCCGACGACGATCCCGCCGGCGATGATGCAGGTACTGAGCAGGATTGCCCCGGAGGGTGCAAGATCCGGTCTCATGTGAGGCCTCCTGTGGTAAGTATCGGGAACGCGGTCCTGAGCCCTATGATGATGAACTGCACGGCGATCGCGATAAGGAGCATACCCATCAGCCGGTTGACCGCGCGATACTCCCGCTGCCCGATTCGCAGCACGATGTCGTCGGAACGCTGCATCATGGCGTAGGTGAGCCCGATGGCCGTGACGGCGGCAAGCACCACGATGGCGATTGCGGCGACGCCCATCTCGAAGGCCTCGTTCATCAGCACGATCGCGGAGGTGATGGCGCCGGGCCCCGTTATCATCGGGATGGCAAGCGGCATGACGGCGATGTCGTCCGCATCCTGCCCCTCGTACTTCTCGGTTGCGGTCATCTTCGTCCGTGAGGTCTTTGCGTAGACCATGTCCATACCGATCCCGAAGAGGAGGAGACCACCCGCGATACGAAACGCCTCGATGGTGATGCCGAAGAGCTGGAGGATCCAGCCCCCGGCGATCGTGAAGAGCAGCAGGACGACCAGGGCGAACCTGCTTGCATCACCGGCGACTCTGAGTTTCGTCTCCCTGTCCATCGAGCCCGTGAGGGAGACGAAGATCAGGGTGGCCGCGAGCGGGTTCACTACGATGATGAGTGAAGAGAAGCTCAGCAGCGCGAAACTCAGGAGGTCCGCCATTCGTGATCAGTATGCGGCAGGTTCGATATTAGCAGTTGTGGTTCTGGGGGAGGATGGAGGATCTGTTTCTCTGAAAATCCGCATGGAAGACAATTTTTTCCATTGCGGGGGCCTGATAGTGCAGGTTTTTTCTGCGTGCGCTCTGCTGGCGGTCTATGTCGGGCGCCGTTATGCGGCTAAAGACTCAAAAAAAGTGTAAGCGGCCTTTTTCTACGATTTATTCGTAGAGAACGGGCTCGTCGATCCGCGAGTAGTCGACCAGTTCGCCGGCTTTGAAGTGAATGCCGAGCTCACGGGCGGCGCTCTCGGGGGAGTCGGATGCGTGGATCACGTTCCGCCCGATGTCGAGGGCGAAGTCGCCGCGGATAGACCCCGGTTCAGCCTCGGCGGGATTGGTGGCGCCGATCATCCTGCGGACGACTGCGACGGCACCTTTCCCTTCCCAGGCCATCAGGAAGCAGGGACCGCTCATGATATATGCCTTGAGGCCTGGGAAGAAGGGCTTCTCCAGGTGTTCGCGGTACTGCTCTATGACGCGCTCCTCGGGGAGGCGTTCCAACTTTGC
>DALN01000176.1:2668-9752 GCA_002499455.1 Methanoculleus sp. UBA77
ACCCGGCGCGGCACCCGGCCGAGCCTGTAGTTGTTCTGGCACTTGGTGCTGCAGAAGTAAAAGACTGCCCCATCCTTACGGACAAACATCTTGCCGGTGCCGGGTTCGAGAGGCTCTCCGCAGAAACTGCAGATGTAGTTGTCGACCATGGTTTACCGCCTCGAGAGCTTCTTTGCTTCGCGCTCGGTCTCAAGCAGCGAGAGGATGTCGCCCTCCCTGATGGGCCCCACGGTGTTGCGGGTGATGATCCGCCCCTTGTTCGGGCCATCGAGGATCCGGCACTTCACCTGCTGGGCTTCCCCATGCATACCGGTCATGCCGATGATCTCGATGACTTCTGCGGGCGTTCCGTCGTTTGCCATGATTTACCCCTCACGCTCTCAGTGCTGCAATCTGCTTCGCGATCTCGTCGACGAGGTCCTTCGCCTTGCCGGACTTGACGATAGCGGCGGCTGCCGAGCCGACCTCGAGGCCGCTCGCAGAGCCGATATCGTTCTGCTTGCTGATGTAGACGAAGGGAATCTGCTTCTCGTCGCAGAGCAGCGGCAGGTGCATCACAATCTCTTCAGGCTCAACGTCCGCACCGATGAGAACCAGCTGGGCGATGTTCCGCTCGACTGCTTTCGTTGCCTCGTTGGACCCCTTCTTCACCTTACCGGTGTCTCTTGCGATCTCAAGAGCTTCAAGGGCCTTATTCTGGATCTCTTCCGGAATCTCGAATTTTACGTATGCCTTTGCCATAACTCACCTCTTTCGGGGGCAGCCCTCTGCTGCACCGTCATCATTCATCAGTAGCGTAGCTGATCGAATGTGCTCTATTAGGTCGATAAGAAGGAAGATAAAGGTTTGTCATTCGACCCGGGAGCGGGGGTGCGGTACGGCCGTTCTGACGGCCGGCCGCAAGCGCGAGGCTGCCTGAAGGTTATGCGGGAATCCGGTAGATCTGGACCCCGTCTGCCTCGTATATGAGTTCGAGCGCCTCCGTCGGGAGCGATACCCGGTAGCGATCGCGCTCGCTCTCGCCCACGTAGAGCAGGGTGGCGTTGTACGCCCGCGCAAGTTCAACGGTCCTCGAAGGCTGCTCGTAGATCGCCCGCACATCTGCGCTCCGTTCACCTATCCGCCCCTCGTCTCCCCGCCACATATACTCGTGGAACGGCATCCCGATGATCGCGGGGATTCCGGAGAACGACGATACCCGTGAGTAGTAGGTGTAATCCCCGCCCTCCGCCTCGATGAGGATCTCCTCGCCCGGCAACTCGCGGAGGAACGCGATCGCCGCAGCATCTCCGGGGTGCTGCCCGTTCAGGTATGCTGCCCCGTCGAGGGTATGGCTCCCGTAGCCGAAGTCGATATTGATCGCGAAGGGTGCGACAAGGAGGATGACCGCGGCAATGATCGGCAGCACCCTTGCTGTTCCCGCAGGCATGCCCCGCTCTCTCCCGGCGTTCTTGGCCCACTCCCCGATGACGGCAAGGCTTGCCGTTCCGAGAAGGAACCAGGCCGGGAGGTAGAACTTGAAGACTGTGTTCATCCGGAAGTAGGTCTCCCCCATGTTGTCCACGAGGTAGACGAGCTCGGTGACCAGGATGATCGCAAGGCCGAGGATGGCGAGCGTGTCGGTGGCCGTAAAGCGGCGGCGGGCGAGGAGGTAGACGAGCGGGACGGCGGCGAAGGCTGCCGCCGGGTAGCCGGCGAGGACGAACGGCACCGCGGCGGCGAGGAGGTAGGGACGCCTCCGGATGTCTGCGGCGCAGGAGGCGATGATGACCGCAAGGAAGAACCCGTGGACCAGCAGGAACTCCACCGGTGCGGAGGGCGTCGGGACGATCGCGATCCCCCCGATGCCGGGGCTGTTGAGTTGCAGGTAGAACGGCAGGTAAGCGGCAATCGCGAGGGGCGGCACCGTCGTGAGCAGCATCCAGGACCGTTCTCCATCGAATGCGAGGTTCCCGGAGCGCCACCACACGAGGAGGCCGAAGACCAGCGTGACCGGCGCGTAAACCAGTACGTCCCAGGAGTTGAGCCCGGGCATGGAGCCGAGGGAGAGGGCCGCAAGCCCGCAGAGGAGCGCCCTTCCCCGCATGGAGAGTGTCCCCCATCGCATATAGGCAAAGACCAGGAGGAAGATCAGGAACCCCTGGTTGAAGAAACTCATGACGTGCGGGTGCACATCGCCCCAGAGCATCGAGAAGATCGGATACTCGTTGATGGTGTTCTCGATCGTCCGGGTGCTTCCCCAGAGGACGTCAAACCACGAGTCCCCGATGATGATATGATAGATCGCCGAGGGGTTCGGGATGAAGAGCGCAAGCACCGGGAGCCACCGGTGCCGGTCAAGGAGGAGATGGCCGAGAGCGTAGAGCGCCACGACCGAGAGGCCGAGCACGGTCGGGAGGGCGAGGTTGAAGGCGACCGTCGAGGGCACCCCGGCGACAAGGCCGAGTGCCCCGTTCATCCAGTAGCCGAGATAGTAGTAGACGTCGAGCGTCCCCCCCGCGTACCAGGGGTCGAGGGGCGGGACGACCGGCTGCCGCATGATCGAGGCGAGGATGGCGTGGTCCATGAACTTCTCGGCATACGAGATGGTCGGGTTGATCCAGCGCACCTCGAGCATGAAGAGGAAGGGGACCAGGAAGGCGAGGTCCCAGGTGAGGCCTGAGCGCAGGCGCTCCCTCGTGTAGAACCGCCGCGACGCCATCCATGCGGCTATGCCAGCAAATGGCAGGAGGGCGAGCCAGACCGGAAGGCCGAGAAGCCCCAGGTACCACGTGCCGAGCGTGAAGAGGAGGACCGATGCCGGGTATGCGGCGGCGGCCGCAAGGCTGCCGAAAGTACGGTCGAGGGTTGGCCAGGTGCCCAGGTGAAGGACCTTGATGACGGCAAGCCAGAACAGTACGGGAAGGATGAACTCACCCGTCAATCGTCTCCTCCCTCTCAATCTCCCGGTTAAACACCTTCTTTAAGAGATCCGCGGACCAGTCGCCGAAGTAGTAGATCGACCCGACTCCGCCGACCAGCGTGACCAGGTTCTTGATCAGGTGGTCGACGACCGCGATCAGCGTCGCTGTGGCCGCCGGCGTCCCCGCGAGACCCAGGGTCAGGGCGAGCGCGAGCTCATAGGTCCCCACCCCGCCGGGGGTGATCGGGACAGCCTTGACCAGGTTGCCTATGACGATCGCAAGCACGACGACGGCAAACGGGACCGTCTCCTGGAACATCAGGACGACCGCGTAGCAGACCAGCACGTCGACGAGCCATATGAGGAGCGAGGAGCCGCTGAGCACGGCAAGCGCCCGGGGATGGAGCGAGGCCCGTTTCACCTCATCAAACATCCTCTGCACGGCGACGACGATCCGGTTCTCGGACTTCATCCTGCCCGACCAGAGGAGCACGACAAAGAAGGCGGCGCCTGCGGCGAAGGGGATGATGATGGCCGTGATGAACCAGTCGGGGACATCAAGGACGGTGAGAATCACGAACGGGAGCGCGATGGCGCCGAGCACCGCGACCATAAGGATATCGAAGACGCGCTCGACGACGAGGGATGAGAACCCCTGGGAGTAGGTGGCGTCATCCTCGTGCTTGAGGATGAGCATCCTGACAAAGTCGCCGAGGCGTGCAGGGACGATGAGGTTCGCCGTCTGGGAGATGAAGATGCAGGCGGTCGAAAACCCGAGGGTATTGTAGATATCGAGCCCCTGCAGGATATACCGGTACCGGTACCCGCGGAGGATCCAGGCGACGGCGCAGATCCCGACGGCAGCAAAGAGGTAGGGCACCACGGCGTGCTGGAGTGTCAGCAGAAGGTCGCCCCATACGCGGTAGAGCATGTAGGCGAGGATCCCGACCGCGAGCAGGGTGGGGATGACGATGGCGCTAACCTTCTTCCACATGGAGTTGCCACCATAGGCGAAGAATCGCCGATCCCATCTCGACTACGTCTTTTCTGCGCACAGTCGTTCCTTCTCCCTGCCGCCATCGCACGGGAAACTCTCGTATACGATACCCGCTCTTCTGCGCCCGCACCAGCACCTCGGTGTCCCAGAACCAGTGGTCTGCGGTCACCGACGGGAGCATGGAGAGGAGGCGGTCACGCCGGAACGCCTTGAACCCGCACTGGTGATCGTGGAGGCTGCTTCCGAGGATGGTCCGTACGAGCATATTATCCCCGCGGCTCGCGACCTCCCGCCCGCCGCTCCGGGTGATGTTGCTGTCGGGGAGGAGGCGGGAGCCCGTCGAGATATCGTAGCCCTCGCGTATCGCCCCGATCAGTTCGGCGAGGTGCTCCATATCGGTGGCGAGGTCGACGTCGTAGTAGCAGACGATCGAACCGCGTGCTCCATCCACCGCACGGTTGAGCGCCCGGCCCCGACCGAGCCGTTCGTCGGCGTGGAAGAGGCGGACCCGGGAGTCTCTCGCCTCATAGTCCCTGACGAACTCCATGCTCCCGTCGGTGCTCCCGTCCTCGGCGACGATCAGCTCGAATCGGCCCGGTGCGATCGCTTCAAGCGTCTCAAGCGACCGCGGTATGGCGACCTCGAGCGCCGGGAGGTCGTTGTAAACCGGCAGGATGGCGCTTACTTCCACTTCACGCATCCGGGTACCTCGCAAGAACCCGCTTTGCCACTTCCTGCCCGGCGACGACTGAGCCGTTCATGCTCCGCTCCGGGTAGTTCGGGGGGCTGAACATCCCGGCGAGGAAGAGCCCGTGCTCCTCGTAGGGGGGGAGGCGGTTCCGGAGTCCGGTCGTGTAGACGGGGCCGGCATACGGGTCCACGGCGAGCCGGTGCCAGTGGACTTCGCGTTCGCCGACGGAGAACCGCCGGCAGAAGTCCGTGAGCATCGACCGCTCGAGGCCTTCCGGGAGCCGCCCGGTGAAGTAGGATGCAAGGTAGACGATATGCTCGCCATACCATGCAAGCGGCGCAAAGTTGGTGTGCGCGACCACCGCACCATAGGGGGCGGCATCCTTCATATTCAGCCAGTATATGCCGTTGGTCACGTCCCGGTCGAGCGCGAGCGTCATGCAGGCGGCGCCCTGGTAGGGCACGTGGGGGATATCGAGGCCGGCAAGGTCTGCGGTCACCTGCGGGGGGAGCGTCGAGATGACGCAGTCGTAGGGCTCGCCGTTGACGAGCCAGCCCTCTCCCGCCCGCCGGATCTCTTCGGCGGGGGAGTCGAGCATGATAGAGCCCCCCTGGCCCGTCACCTCCTCCTGGAGCCGGGCGATGAGGTGCTGGAACCCTCCCTTGAGATAACCCAGGCGTTCGCCCCCGCTGCCCCGGTCGGAGCGGATCGCGATACGGGAGATCAGCCATGCTGCGGAGACCTCGTCGCGGCGGTCTCCGAACTTGCTCTTCAAGAGCGGTTCGAAGAACGAGGTGTAGATCTCGATGCCAAGGTTGTCGAGGATAAAGTCCTTTGCGGTGATACCGTCGAGCGCCGCGACGTCGAACCGCCGGGAGCGCAGGGTCAGCAGGCCGAGTCGGGCTTTCTCGAAGAAGGTCAGATGGGGATACCGCAGGATCTCCATCATGGTTGTGAGCGGATAGATGGTCCCGTTGACGTAGTAGCCGGTGGTTCCCTGGAGCCATTCCAGCCGGTCGGCTATCTGCAGCCTCTCAAAGAGGTCGAGCAGGCTGCTATCTCCGGTAAAGCAGTGGTGATAGTATTCCTCGATCCAGTAGTCGTCGATCCGGTAGGAGCCGAGGCAGCCCCCCGGGATAGGCCTTCGCTCGAGGAGATCGACCTGGTGTTTCCCGGCAAGTTCGAGAGCCGAGACCAGGCCGCATAACCCTCCTCCCACGATGCAGATCTTCATTGCTCACCAACTATGTCTGAAAATTATAAGAACACTTTTGAGTTATAGAGTATACAACGTCTTTATACATAAACGTCGATATTATTAATTAGTCCATATGAGGGTGTGAAGCTGGATGAGGGTCTTCTTCATAGGATTCGGACAGGCTGGGGGCAAAATTGTCGACATGTTCATCGAACAGGACAAACGAATGCAGACCCAGAATTTCAGAGGTATCGCAGTAAACACGGCACGAACTGACCTGATGGGGCTTAAAAATATTGAACTTAAAGACCGGCTCCTGATCGGACAGACGGTGGTCAAAGGCCACGGTGTCGGAACAGATAACGTAACCGGGGCACGGGTGACTGCTGATGAGATAGATGCCATCATCAACGCAATCGACTCGAGGGGTACGCACGATATCGATGCCTTCGTCATCGTTGCCGGTCTCGGCGGTGGAACGGGTTCCGGGGGCTCGCCGGTCCTCGCCCGGCACTTGAAGCGCATCTACCGGGAACCGGTCTACGCGATCGGCATCCTGCCCGCTCCCGAGGAGGGCCGGCTCTATTCGTATAATGCAGCCCGGTCCCTGAGCACCCTGGTGAACGAGGCGGATAACACCTTCATCTTCGATAACAGTGCCTGGAAGAATGAGGGTGAGAGCGTCAAAGACGCCTACAACCGGCTGAACGATGAGATTGTGCGGCGGTTCGGTGTGCTCTTCCGCGCAGGCGAGGTCGGCAAGGCAGGCGTCGGCGAGATGGTCGTCGACTCGAGCGAGGTCATCAACACCCTGCGTGGCGGCGGCATCAGCACCGTCGGATACGCTATCAGCGAGAAAGTAAGCCCCCGTACGAAGCAGAATCAGGGATTCCTTTCGGGCCTGCGGCGGAAGAAGGAGAAGACGGAGGAGGTCCTGACCGGGGAGGACAAGTCGGCGAAGATCATCGCCCTCGTCAGGCGGGCCATGCTCGGCCGTCTCACCCTGCCGTGCGATTATTCGACGGCGGAGCGGGGGCTTGTCCTCCTGGCGGGGCCGCCTGACGAGATGGACCGGAAGGGTGTCGAGAAGTCGAAGAGCTGGGTTGAGGAGAACATCGCCGGCGTCGAGGTCCGTGGCGGGGATTACCCGGTGCAGAGCGACTACGTCGCCGCGGTGGTGGTCCTTGCAACGATCGGGAACGCTCCCCGGATCACCGAACTTCTCGAGATCGCAAAGGCCACGAAGGAAGATGTCCTCAAGTCGAAAGAGAAGCGCTCGACCATGTTCGATGACGG
>DALN01000138.1 GCA_002499455.1 Methanoculleus sp. UBA77
GGAGACCTTCCGGAGTTCCCGCGCCGATCATTTCTCCGAGTCCGTCATCCGCGAGATGACGCGGCTTGCGATAGCGAACGACGCCATCAACCTCGCCCAGGGATTTCCCGATTTTCCGTGCCCGCAGGAGTTGAAGGACGCGGCCTGCGCGGCGCTCCATGCCGATGTGAACCAGTATGCGATCACCTGGGGAGACAAGGCCCTCCGGGATGCCCTTTCCCGGAAAGTGGAGGCGTACAACCGGATGAGGTTCGATCCCGAGACCGAGATCACCGTAACGTGCGGCTCGACGGAGGCCATGATGGCATCCCTCCTTGCCCTGATATCGCCGGGCGACGAGGCGGTCATCTTCGAACCGTTCTATGAGAACTACGGGCCGGACTCCATCATCTCCGGGGCCGTGCCCCGGTTCGTCCGGCTGAAGGACGACTTCTCTCTCGACGAAGAGGCCCTGAAAGCCGCGTTTACGGAGAAGACCCGGGTCCTTATCCTCAACACGCCGAACAACCCGACCGGAAAGGTCTTTTCCCGGCAAGAACTGCGGCTCCTCGCCGATCTCTGCATCGAGCACGATGTCGTCGCGGTCACGGACGAGATCTACGAACACATCCTCTATGACGGGCGGGAACACATCTCAATCGGCTCTCTTCCCGGAATGGAGGAGAGAACGGTCACGATCGGGAGTTTCTCGAAGACCTACAGTGTAACGGGCTGGCGGGTCGGATATACCCTGGCCTGCCGGGATCTCTCGGCGCGGATCCGGAAGATCCATGATTTCCTGACCGTTGGGGCCCCGGCGCCACTCCAGCGCGCCTGTGTTGCAGCACTGGAGCTCCCTCCCTCGTATTACCGTGACCTTGCCGATCTCTACGACCGGAAACGGAAGATCCTCTTTTCAGGCCTGACGAAGGCCGGCTTCCGGTGCAGCCTCCCGGAGGGGGCCTACTATATCTTCGCCGAGATCCCGGAGTTCGGGATGAGCGATACGGCGTTCGCCCGGCACCTCGTCGAGACGGTCGGGGTGGCGGCGGTCCCGGGAAGTTCGTTCTTCCGGGACGGCGGAGAGGACCGGATCCGGTTCACCTTCTCTAAAAAGGACGAGACCCTTATTGAGGCCGTCCGCAGGCTGGAGCAACTGAACGATCGTTGAGGGTTCTGAAGAGATGTACCGGGATAAAGACGCCGGGGTCTCTCCGTGTCCCGACCGGAACGGCGCCGTATCCTCCCGGGTAACTCGAAGACGTACGGGTTCATCGGCTGGATCGCTCGATGGTGCCGCAGGTTGCGGTATTTGAGGCGCGGTCGGACGGGGACCGCGCAACCGGCACCCGCCCCTCTCCCCGGTGACGCTCCGGGCCCGGCACAGATGGTTGAACTGTGTCAGAGCCCGACCTGGCCCGGATCAATCTCCTTCGGCATCCCGGTATCGATCGACTCCCACGCGAGGAACGTCGCGAGCGTCGTCGCGACGCTGCCGGCAAGGTCCGGCACCTCGCCCTTCACGAACGCCCGGAGCTCCTCGGCAAACCCCTTCTCCTGGGAAAGCCACCGCTTCTCCCGCGAGGCTTTTCCGTCCCGCCGGAGTTCGAGGTCGCGGAAGTCGGTGATCCGCCCGACAGCGCCATCACAAAAGACCTCGACGGTCTCTTTGGGGTAGGTGCGGTCGCCGAGCGTCGTGTAGGTGACGGTGCCGAGCGACCCGTCCGCAAACGCCAGGGTCGCCTGGAAGTTGTCGTACTTCTGGAGGGTCCCGGTCGGCTCGATCGCTCTCGCGTAGACCTGGACCGGCTGCGACCCGGTCATGTACTGCATGAAGTCGAAGAAGTGGCAGCACTCCGAGATCAGCATCCCCCCGCCCTGCTCGTCGTCGTGGACCCAGTGTTCGGGCGGGATCTGCCCGGCGTTGACCCGGTAGTGCAGGACCATCGGCGTCGCCCGGTTCCCGAAGAACTCCTTCATCCTCCGGGCGAGCGGCGAATGGCGCCGGTTGAACCCGACCATCAGGTGCTGCCCCGACTCGTTCCACGCGGCGACAAGTCTCCGGAGACTTTCGATATCGGTGGCGAGCGGTTTCTCGACGAAGACATCCTTGCCGGCATGGAGGGCCTCGATCGCCATCGGGGCGTGCAGGTCGTTTCTCGTCGCGATCAGGACCGCATCGATCCCGGGATCCTCGAGGATCTTGCGGTAGTCGGTGGTGCAGTAGGCAAACCCGTACTTCTTCGCCACCGACTGCGCCGAGAGCCCGGTCGCGGTCGCGACCCCGCCAAGGTTCACGGAGAGCCCGGGGAGGTTCGGGTAGAGGGCGCTCTGGGCGTGGACCCCGGCGCCGATGCACCCGATCGTCCGGGCCCCGGCCGGCGCCTTCCGCTGCCGTTTCCCCGGCTCGGCCGGGAGGCGGGCGACGGTGCCGGCAGCCCCCGCACCGTTCGGGCTGTACTGCAGGAGGACCCCGATGAACCGTTCTTTGCCCGTGTTGATGAGGTTATATGCCTCCGGCGCGCCATCGAGCGGGAAGGTGTGGGTGATCAGCCGGTCGAGGTCGATCTTCTTCTGCTGCACGAGGTCGAGGAAGGCCTCCATGTTCCTCCGTTCGGTCCACCGGACGTAGATCGGGTAGTCGATCCCCTTCTCCTCGTAGTTCCGGTCGTAGCGGCCGGGGCCGTAGGACCGGGAGACGACGACCTCCGCCTCTTTTTCGTAGAAGACGTCGCGGGGCAGGTTCATCCCCACGTTCCCGACGACCACGACCCGGCCCTTGCTCCTGACCAGGCGGCCGGCAGCCTCGACGGGGGCGCTCGACCGCGTGGCCGCGGTGATGATGACCGCGTCGGCCCCGAACGGCGAGAGCGCCTTCATCCGCTCGTCGAGGCCGTCGTAGTTCGAGACGACGTCGGCGCCGAGGCTTGCCGCGAGCGCGAGTTTCTCCCGGTCGATATCGATCCCGATCACCCGGCACCCGGCAGCCTTGAGGATCTGGACCGTGAGGAGCCCGATCAGGCCAAGCCCGATCACCGCGACACTCTCGCCCACCGTGACCTCGGCGTTCCGAACGCCGTGCATCGCGATCGACCCCACAGTCGTGAATGCTGCTTCCCGGATACTGACGCCGTCCGGAACCCTGACGCAGAGGTTCTTCGGGACCGCGACGTACTCGGCATGGACCGCATACCCTGCCCCGGCGCAGGCGACCCGGTCGCCGACCTCAAACTCGTCGGTCCCGGTCGTGACCACCGTCCCCGCGCAGCTGTAGCCGAGCGGCTCGGGCCGCGTAAGACGGCCCATCGCCTGATGGTAGGCCGAGAGGGGTCCGTCCGTCCCGATCTTCTGGAGGACTTTCTTCACGTCGTCGGGGCGTGCCTTTGCTTTGCCGACGAGCGACTGCTGTGCGAGATTGATCAGCGACGACTCGGTGCCGGCGCTGATGAGGGAGTAGGCGTTCTGGACGACCACCCCCCTCGTTGCGGCGGGGACGGGCACGTCCTCCACCTGGATAGACCCTGACTGAAGGTCGAGCAATACCTGTTTCATGCGTGGTTCCCCCATATCCATGACTGGCTGAGGCAGTCGAGCACCTCCGAGGTCATGAAGAGGTCGGGAAAGTTCTTCGACGGCTCAACGGTCGAGGTCCGGATCCCGAACAGCCGGCAGAGGGCTTCAAACGACCGCGTCTCCGCGGTCGGAGCATAGCGCCTGCGGGCGATCTCGCGGTACATCCCGTAGCCGAACCGGAACGCCCGGTGCCGGAGCGGGTAGCCGCCGAGCGCCGCCGTCTTTGCCGCCGTCGGGACGGACCCGGCGATATCGATCCAGGAGCCCGGCTCCCACCGGGGCACGAGGCCCTGCACGCTCGCATCCAGTCGGTCGAGCGAACGTTCGGCGTGCTCCCGGTAGCCCCCGTCGAACCTTGATGCGTAGACGAAGGCGGCGTGGGCAAAGGCATACGCCCCGGTGAGGTAGTAGGCAAAGGAGAGCCCGCTCCTCGACCAGTCGAACCGCCCGTCGGGACGCTGGGCGTCCGCGAGCCACCGCACCCCCTCAGCGATGCTCGCCTCAACCCGATCGCTCTGGAGGACCTCGTTCGCTCTCGCAAGGTAGTAGATCGTCACCCCCTGGTAGTGGACGCAGGGGAGGTCGAAGACGTACGGGTAGGTCCCCTTATCGACGGCGTAGGGGTAGAAACCCTCCCGCTGGTGGCGGACGACGTTCTCGGCCGCCCGCAGGGCCGCCTCCCGGGCGGGCCGGTCATCATAGCGCCCCGCGTACCGGGCGAGGAACGCCCCGCAGGAGGCGTCGACGTTTAAGTGGTCGGCGGTATACCCCGACGACTTCAGGAAGCAGCCCGGGCGCATCTCGGCGGCCATGACGAAGTCGCGGGCCTTTTCGAGCGCTTCCTCGTGCGGATACCGGTCGGCGGCCTCGAGGAGCGCGTCGCCGACGAACGCCGTGATCAGGGCCGAGGGTTCGTTGTAGTTGACGTGGATCTCGTTGTAGGAGCCGTCCGGGTTCTGGCAGCCCGCGACGTAGGCTAAGATCGGACCCACGAGCGGGTCGCCGCCGGTGCGGAGCATTGCCTTACAGACCTCGGCATGCACGCGGTTCCGGACGACCGGAAAGACCGGATCGCGGATGTACGCGGTCTCGCCCTCGACGACCGCGAGATCCCGGACCGTCCCGGTGATCCGGGCAAGGAGGGAGTTCAGGCGCCCGTCCATGTCATCCTCTCGATATGCTGCTTCAGTTTCAGAGCGACCGCTCTCCGGTCGTAATGCGCCGCGACGTACTCCCGGCCCCGGCGTCCCATCTCCTCCATCCTTGCCGGGTCATCGAGGAGCGAGGAGAGCGTCGCGGCGATGGCCTCCGGCGTGTTCCCGGCGATGACCCCGGCTCCCGACTCCTTTGCAAGATGGGCGATCTCGCCGTTCCCGCAGCCAACGAAGGGTATCCCGCACGCCATGTATTCGTAGGCTTTCGTCGGGGCGGCATACTCGAGGTTCTCGAGTCCCTTCAACGGCGCCACCCCGACGAGCGACTCCGAGAGGAGCTGCGGGATCGCCTCCCGCGGGAGGGTCCCCGTGAAGATGACCGAGTTCGTCAGGTTCTCGGCCTTCACCAGCCGCTCCAGGCTCTCCCGCGTGTCGCCGTCGCCGACGATGAGAAATTTGAGGTTGTAGGCGCCGTTCATCGACTTGACGGCGAGCGCCACCTTATCGAGGTCCTGCGCGTGCCCGACGTTGCCGGCGTAGATGATCTGCCGTTTCTTCTGGCCGTTTGCGGGTCGGAAGAACTCGGTGTTGACGCCGTTCGGCATCAACTCTATCGGGGCCGTGACGGTGTAGCGCGACGTGATCCGCCGGCCGAGCTCCTCCGTCGTGACCCCGACGAGGTCTGCCCGGGCAAGGCACATCTGCTCGAACCGCCGGCTCATCCTCTCGTAGAGGCTCCCCTCGCGGAGGAAGCCGAGGCCGATCGAGGCATCGATCCAGAGGTCGCGGATATCGAGGATCCACCTGACCCTCGATACCCGCTTCAGGACGTAGCCCGGGATCCCCGTGAAGAGGGGCGGCGCGGAGGTGACGAGCACGTCAAACTGCTTCCCGTGCAGAAGGAGCCAGAGTGCGGCGTGCAACGGGAAGAGGAGGTAGTACGCCATCCTGCTTGCGAACCCGGGATCCCCGGACCCTGGCTGCCACGTCCAGAGGCGCACGACCCGGACACCATCTACATTCTGCACGTCTGCCCGCTTCCAGGTGCGGGGAAATGCACCGGTGGGAAACGTGGGGTGAGGCGCGAGCACGGTCACGTCGACGCCCAGTCTTGCCAGATGCACGGCGGTATCATAGATCCGTGACGCGTTGCCCGATTTTTCGGGTGGGAAATGTTGTGATACGATACAGATCTGTCTCATGCAACTCCTCGTAATCTCTGCTACGGTCGCCGGAGCGGGTAACCAGTTCCTCTCACGTCGAACCGGGTGCGGAGGGTTAGAGGTAACCCTCCCGCCCGTTTTGAGAGAGCAGGGAAATAGACGGCGGTGATGTTGATGCGATCGAACGCACGGTTTCTGCGGCGTAAAGCCCCGCAGGAGGCGTGATCTCCCCGAGAAGCACCTGCTGCGCCGAGACGCCGTCTCCCAGCACGCGGATGGCGAACCCCTGGCCGGCCCATTTCTCGTGATCGAGGATGTTCCTTGCGTCGACGACGATCTTGGTCCTCATCGGGAGCCCGGCCGGCTCGATCGTCCGGAAACAGTCGTGGTCGGCGAGGACGACGAGACAGTCGCTCCCGGACGCCGCGTCCATGGCATCCATCAGGGGGTGCGGGAACTCCGCCACGTGGGGGTCATGGCACCTGACGGCGTATCCCTCGTTCTCGGCGAGCTGGATGAACTTGATGGCCGGGCTTTCGCGGGTGTCGCCGATATTGCCCTTGTAGGTGACCCCGAAGACACTGATTGTCGGGTTCCGGATGCCGGAAAGCAGGTTGCGGACGACGTGCAGCAGATAGTTCGGCATCGAGTCGTTGACCTCCCGTGCCGTCGAGACCATCTTGCAGCGTGTCGAGTTCTCGGTCAGGAACCAGGGGTCGACGGCGATGCAGTGCCCGCCGACGCCCGGACCCGGGTTGAGGATTGAGACGCGAGGATGCTTGTTTGCGAGGGTGATCGCCTCCCAGACGTTGATCCCGCACTCTTCCGCGAGCTGGGCGAACTCGTTTGCGAGCGCTATGTTCACGTCGCGGCAGGTATTCTCCATCAGCTTGACGAACTCCGCCGTTCGCGTGTTCGTCTGGTAGATCTGCCCGCGGACAAATGTCTGGTAGATGGCGGTCGCCCGGTCGGTGGAGTCACGGTCGTATCCACCGATGATCCGGGTGTTGCCGGTCATCTCCTGCAGGGTCCGGCCGGGTATAGCCCGCTCGGGGCAGTGAGCATAATGGAAGTCCCCGACAGCGATACCGCTCCTCTCGAGTCGCGGGATAACGACACGTTCGCTGGTTCCGGGCGGGACGGTGGATTCAAGGATGACGAGGTTCCCCGCACTGAGGTAGCGGGCAACCGTCTCGGCGGCCTTCTTGACGTAGGAGAGGTCGGAGACCTTTGTTGCAGGGTCGAGCGGTGTCGGGACGGCGATCAGGAAGGCATCGGCGGTCTCCGGCTCGGTCTTCGCCACGAACCGTTCTTTCGCCTCGCGGTACAGGTCGCCGATACCGGGTTCGTTGAACGGAAGATTCCCGTGATTCAGGCAATCCACGACACTCTGTTTAACGTCGACGCCTACAACCTCCGCCCCATGAGCGGCAAACAGTAGCGCAGTCGGCAGTCCGATGTACCCTAATCCCAGTATACAGATCTTCATGTGCATCTTCCTCAAGCGATTATTGGGACCGTGCGGCTGCACAGACCATGATGATCATCTTTCCGGCGATTCCATCGCCGTAGGGGTTCTTCCAGCCGGACTTCCAGGTAGTTGCGGAGCGGACTCCTTCAAGGATCCTCCCCGACTCGGTACCGACCAGAATGTTCGACCCGATATCCAGCGTCTCCGGCCGCTCGGTGTCGTAGCGCATTGTGGCGCACGGGACGCCGAGAACACAGGTCTCTTCCTGGACCCCGCCGGAATCAGTCAGCACCACCTTCGCCTGCGACTCGAGCTGCAGGAATTCGAGGAACCCAAAGGGTTTGGTGAGGTTCAATCCGTCGGTCCCGATGCCGAGTTCCCGGATCCTCTTCTCCGTTCTCGGGTGGACCGGGAAGACGATGGGGAGCGAGAACTCCTTCTGCACGCCCTCGAGCCCTTTGAGGATCTCCTTGAGCCGTGTGCGGTTGTCCACGTTCTCCTGGCGGTGGGCGGTGACGAGGAAGTATTCGCGGGGCGAGAGATCGAGGTTCTTGAGGACGTCGACCTTCCTCCTCGCTATCTCGAGGTTCTGGTACACCGCATCGACGACGGTATTGCCGGTCACGCAGATCTTGTGCTCTGCAATCCCCTCTGCAAGGAGGTTCTGGCGGGCGACTTCCGTCGGGGCAAAGAGGTAGTCCGATATGTGATCGGTGAGCACCCGGTTGATCTCCTCCGGCATCTGGCGATTGAAACTCCGGAGGCCCGCCTCGATATGGCCGACACGGATATGGAGCTTCGCGGCTGCGAGAGCCGATGCCATGACGGTGTTCGTGTCCCCCTGCACGAGGACGATCTCGGGGGACTCTTTTATAAGGACGTCCTCGACACCGGTCATGATCTTTGCCGTCTGGGCGGCATGGGTCCCTGAGCCCACGTCGAGGCTGTAGTCGGGATCCGGGAGTTCGAGTTCCTCAAAGAAGATCCGGTCCATCTCGCGGGAGTAGTGCTGCCCGGAATGAATGATGAAGTAGTCGAGACCCCTGCGCTCGCATTCCCTGATGACTGGAGACATCTTGATGATCTCCGGCCGCGTACCGAGTACGATGCCGATCATGATACACCTCTCATTCCGCTCACTCCCGCGTTCTTGAGATCAGTGCCAGCGCCAGGCCGAGGACGAGCGCCACGGTGCCGGGGATCAGGAAGAGCGAGGCAAGCATGCCCTGCTCGACCGCGACGAGGCCGGTCTCGCTGAATCCCTGGAGGAACCGGAGCAGGAGAAAGATGCCGATGAGCATCGTGACAAGTCCGGGCAGGCCGATGTTCAGGAGCGGCCTCTTCTCCACGGCGAGCCAGAACAGTGAGCCGAGGACTTCAAGTCCATGAGAGACGGGGTTCTTTGTGGATGTATCGAAATCACCGTACCTGCAGTTGATCGGCGTCTCGCCGATACGAAGATGCTTCTCCTGTGCGATCCGGAGCATCTCCGATTCGGTCGAGAAATCGTCCTTTTTCAGTGTTCCCAGCATCGATTCCATGGTCTTCCTGTTCAATGCCCGGAAGCCGCACTGGGAATCGGTGATTGCGCTGCCGTTGCTGGATGCGAGATCGAGCACCGCCCGGCCGAACCTCCGGTAGAAGGGCATCTGGTCGAAGGTCCGAAAGCCGATGACGAGATCGGCGGTCCCGGCCTGGATTGGTTCGACGAGAAGGGGTATCTCGGCCGGGTTATGCTGGCCGTCCCCGTCCATGAGGACGAGGCAGTCGTAGTTGCGGTCGACCGCATACCGGAGGGCGCTCTTGATCCCCTGGCCCTTCCCCCGGCGGGTCCCGTGGGAGATGACGGTTGCTCCGGCGTCCCGGGCGACCTTTGCGGTGCTGTCCATGCACCCGTCGTCGATCACCAGGACCTCGTCGACGTGCGACCGGGCTTTCAGGACGACCGAACCGATCGCAACCTCTTCGTTGAAGCAGGGGATCGCCGCAAGCGTTCGGACCCTGTCCGGCCGCCGCAGCGGGACGGCGGCGGTCTCGGTGGTCTCGCCCACCACCCGCCGGTGCCCCGGGACCACCGGCGTCCGTAGCGGGGTAATCTGATCCTGGACCTCATAGTGGAGAGCAGGAAGTTCCAGCGGGCTCTCCTGGCCGATACTCCGGGGTATATGTCGTTCTATCCATCTGTCTCTCTCTGCATCTATGTACTGTGGCAACGGCACAGCTGTCTCTTCGGCGAACCACCCCTCCAGATGAGCGGGTGGTGTCGCCCGAACCGGATCCTTGTCGTACATCCACTTTCCCCTCTTGACGTACTGAAACGGGACTGTGCCGGGATATATTAATAGGTTATTATTAAATGGATCTGTTTAATAAAATGGAGAATTAGCTGAATTTAATTGACACGGGCGCCGCGAAAATAGCACCAGAGTAGTTAAACTTTTCTGTCAGGCCGATCTGCGTTGAGACCCCGGATTGCCCGGCGGTAGAAGGGCCTGCAGAGTATGATTCCGGCGGGGGTGAGCCAGATTGTGTTTTGGTATCCGGAATATTTATGTCCGGATACTCTGGATGACCGGTAAAACACTGAATTTACCCTGCCGCACCTCCTTTACATGATTCATCGCCTGCGATATGATCCTTTTAAAGCAGCGATGCTGAGAGGTGCCTATTTCCCGTCTATCTCTTCCGGTTGCTTGCCTCGACCGGAGGAGTTATCCAGGTTTGCCCGCCGCCGCACCGGGGACCGGTGGGCGATCGTGATCCGGGCCGGTCTCCGGCATAAGGTGTGCGGAGACCTCGGCCATGAGGGTGTGGTAGCGGCGGCGATCGGCAAGGTAACGGGAGCTCTTCTCGTCGACCGGGAGCGGGGTGAAGGGGATGCCGCAGTCGATATCCCAGAGGATCAGGCCTTCCGGAGGAGCGGCAGGGAGCCTCTGCTCCCCCGGTTCGTCAAGGAGCCGGGTGATCTTCCCGGCATCGGCCTCTCCTCTTCCGACCCACTCGAGCGCCGTTGCCATGCACCGGACCATGTTCCAGAGGAAACTCTCGCCGGTCACCTCGAAGACCGCAAACGGCCCCTCCTCCACGACGCGAGCCGCAAGGATGGTCCGTTCCGGGTTCCTCTCGCTCGTGCGGGAGAACGACGAGAAGTCGTGTCTGCCGAGGAACGACTGTGCTGCCGCATGCATGGCGGCAGTGTCGCCGGGGATCGGGGTGAAGTAGTAGCGGTAGGTCCTCGATACGGCGCTGTAGCGGGGATGGAACCCCTCAGGCGCCTCTGTCCATGCCGTGCACCAGATGTCGGCCGGGAGCACCGGGTTCAACGCCGTGATCGCCCGGTCGGGGAGATCCGTCGTAAACGAGCAGACCTGGTTTCTGGCATGCACCCCTCGGTCCGTCCGGCCGGCGGTGGCAAAGCTTGCCTCCCGCCAGTCGTCGAAGAGGCGCAGGCGCCTGCACGCCTGGATGAACTCCCCTTCCACGGTCCGGAGCCCCGGCTGCACCTGCGAGCCGAAGAAGCGGTCCCCGAAGTACGAGAATCGGAACGCCAGTTTCATTGATGCACCGTTCGGTGTATCCTGCGGAGCGCACCTTTGATGGACTGGCGTGTGTAGGTATGCAGCGGGGTCATCTTCCCGCCGGCCATCGTCTTTCCTTCCCGGATCGCGGCGAGGATCGAGGCAAGATCGGGCTCCGCTGCGACGTAGGTTACCCCGAACCCGACGTAACGGGCATTATGGGCGTCACTCCCGGCAACCCCGGGCTTCCCGAACTTCCGCGCGATGACCGCGGCCTTTCTGTTCGCCGAACCGGTGATGTAGCGGCTGTTGAAGACCTCCACCGCATCCACCGCCCCGATCCCGGCCGCGAGCCGTCTCCCGACGCCGTGACGCCAGCGGTGGTAGGGGTGCGGCAGAACCAGGAGAGCGCCGCGGGCACGGGCGAGAGCGACGGTCTCAAAGAAGTCGAGCCCTGCCGGCAGGGGCTCCGTGACGCCGAGAGCGAGGAGGTGGCCCTGTTTCGTCGATATCTCGGTGCCCGGGATCACGGTCACGGGGGTGTCGCACTGCAGGGCATAGAGGGCGCCGTCCACCGTGTCGTGATCGGTGATCGCGACGGCGTCAAGACCGACCGCCTCCGCCCGCCGGAGGATTTCCTCTACACCGCTCTCCCCGTCCTTGGAGAATCCGGTGTGGACATGCAGATCGCACCGCAGCATGAGATCAGATTATGTACCGCCGCGAGAATAATAATTGAGACGTATGCGCATCCTGCTCCCGACCGGATCGGCAACGGTCAAGACTGTGAAGGCGGCGGCCGAGAGGTTCAGCGGCCGCCATGAGATCGACGTGGCGGTCACCGGCGAACTCGCGTCGTTCCTTGCCCCCGGCGAACTCCGGCGGCTGCTTGCCGCGGGCAACTACGATATGGCGATCGTATCGGGGATGTGCACCGCGTCCTTTGCCGACGTCGAGCGCGAGGCCGGCGTCCCGGTCTACCGGGGCCCGCGGCACGCGACCGACCTTCCGCTGGTCCTCGCGGTGCTCGACCGCGTCACGCTCTCAAGGACCGTCCCTGCCGACGATTTCCTCGCCGAGACCCGCCGGGAGGAGGCCTGCCGGCAGGTTGCGCTCCGGGAGGCGGAGGCGGACGCCGACTTCATCATCCGGGGGGTGAAGATCGGCGGGGGAGCGCGGATGAAGGTGCTCGCGGAGATCATGGACGCGCATAAACGCGAGGACCTGCTCGCCGACGTCTGGCAGTTCTTTGCCGCCGGGGCCGATATCGTGGACCTGGGGTTCGGGTTCGACGCGACGCCCGAAGATGTCCGGCGGT
This sequence comes from Methanoculleus sp. UBA77, assembly GCA_002499455.1. GTDB lineage: Archaea > Halobacteriota > Methanomicrobia > Methanomicrobiales > Methanoculleaceae > Methanoculleus. The sequence continues at coordinate 12,177 of DALN01000138.1, forward strand.
GCTTTGCCGCCCTCGCGGAGGTGGAAGGCCCTCTCGCGGTCGATACCCAGGACTCCCGCCTGATCGCGGCGGCCCTTCCCCGCGCTGACCTGGTGCTCTCCCTGCACGAGGGAAACATCCCGGCTGTCGGGAAGGCGGTCGCGGACGCCGGGGCGGCCGCGGTCGTGGTGCCGGGCGAGCGGACACTTGAGGAGAACCTTGCGGCCGCACGAGCGGCCGGGATCGCCTGCCTGATCGCCGACCCCCTCCTCCAGCCCGTGGGATCCGGGCTCGTCGCTTCGCTCTCGGGGTTTTCGGGGGCCCCGCACCCGATCTTCTTCGGGGCGGGGAACGTCGTTGAACTGCTGGACGCCGACTCGCCCGGCATGAACGCCCTGCTCGCGGGGATGGCATACGAGGTCGGGGCCGCGGTCATCTTCACGAGCGAGCACAGCGACAAGACCCGCGGCTCGATCGGGGAGATGCGGCGGGCGACCGGGATGATGGCCCTCATGACCGGCCGCCCCTACCCCAAGGACCTGGGGATCGACCTCCTGGTCATGAAGGAGAAACGGCGGCGGCGCGAACCGGCGCTCGCGTATGAGGGGATCGTGGACGCGGATCCTGCGCCCGAGGATATCGTCTACGACCCTCTGGGCTGCATCCGCATCGGCATCGAGGGCGAGTATATCGTTGCGGTCCACAAGGGCCATGCCGTGCGGGGCAGGCACTGGGAAGACGTCTTTTACACGCTTCTTCGAGACGGACGCCTCTCCCGGCTCGACCACGCCGCCTACCTCGGGAAAGAACTCTTCAAGGCGGAGCTCGCCCTCCGGCTGGGCCGGAGCTTCGAGCAGGACGGGCCGTTCTGAGCGGCCCGATAATACTCACTTCTCGCGGCGGTAGCGGGGCCGCATCTGGATGTAGTTCTTAAAAATTATAATAATGATTATATATTCTATCGATTATTTTACTGCCTGTGGCAGCGGTGGGTTATGCCGGTTCATCCAGCAGGCGCCGACCGTGCTGTTCGCCGAAGGCTGAAACCCTATCGACGGTTTGTCTCCGGAACCGGCCGTTCCCGCTGCCGTGGTTCATTTGCGTGGTGAAACTGCATGAGATGGAATCCAGTCACGATCGGGCTCTTAGCGGCCCTGGTGATCTGCTTCGTTGCCGTTCCCGCTCTCGCGGCGACCGCCGACGTTGCGATCCGCGGCGGGTCGTACTACCCCGCCTCACTGACGATCGAGAGCAATACTACAGTCACCTGGACGAACTTCGATCCGGTAAGCCATACCGTCACGAGCACGAGCGGGATCTTCGACTCCGGGCCGATAGAAGAGGATGAGACGTTCGAGTACACGTTCGACGATACAGGGACCTACCCGTACGGCTGCACGCTCAACGCCTCGACACAGCGGACGCCCATGCAGGGCGTCGTCATCGTCGTCCCGGAGGGGATGATCGTCACGCCGGGCGAGGAGCCGACGAACACGACGGTCGCGAGCGTGATCAACGGGAGCGAGTTCCTGACCACCTTTGCGGGTGCCCTGGAGAGCACCGAGGTCACGCGGCTGGTGCTTACTGACGGCGGGCCGTATACGGTCTTTGCACCGGGCGACGACGCTTTCGAGGCTCTCGGCAACGAGACCCTTGCGGCGGTCTCAAACGATACGGAACTGCTCGAGACCCTGCTCATGCATCACGTCGTGGACGGAGCCCTCACCGTGGACGACCTGATGGCGGAGGCAAACGCCACCGGGAACGGCACGACGCTTGAGACGCTCACGGGTGATGCGCTCAACGTCAGCATCGTCGACGGCAGCCTCATGATAGGGAACGCCACGATCCTGGTCGCCGATCTGGCCGCGGATAACGGCATCGTCCACATCATCGATATGGTCCTCGTGCCGGAGGGTCTCATCCCGCCGGAGAACGAAACCCCGGCGGAGAACGTGACGCCGGCCGTCAACGTCACTCCGGGCAGCTGGGTCATCCCCTGAGTCTGCCCCACATTTTTTCCGGTCCCATCAGGCCGGATACCGAACGCGAGGACTTATGTCCCC
>DALN01000151.1:0-3655 GCA_002499455.1 Methanoculleus sp. UBA77
TCCTGGACCGGATCACGCAGAACCTTGTGCCGCGTTACGGTGACCGGTGACCTGAATCGGGCTATATCCGGGGCACGTTAACCCGGTTCTCCGTCCCGCATTCTCCGTAGCCCGGCCGGGCTGCTTACGAACGACGGATCGGCGCTCTCATCGATGCGCCAGCAGAGGTCTCCCGCAGCACGTCCTCTGGAATCAGGATTTACCCGGACTCCGTCCGCAAAACGGAACCCGTAAAACCTAAATAATGTTGGCNNNNATGTCCGGACTGTCGGCCTTATGGTCTTCCGGACATGCTGTGAGAGCCCGGAACCCCGCATAGCCGGACTCTGAATGCAATCTGCCGCGAGAGTGCGGCAAAAATCTACAAGGTGAAGTTTATGGATCGAAAGACCGGAAACATCCTCGCACTGACGGGTGTCGTCCTGGTGCTCTGTCTCTTCTCTGCCGGTTGCACCGGTACACAGGCAACCGAGACCAAAAAGGAGATCAGCATCGGCTACGTCACCTGGGACTGTGCGATTGCCAGTACCAACGTAATGAAACAGGTCTTTGAAGAAGAAGGATACGACGTCAATCCGGTCGCAGTCGACGCCGGGCCGCTCTTCCAGGCGCTTGCCCGTGGAGACGTCGACTTCACGACGACCGGATGGCTCCCCCACACCCATGAGCACTACTGGGAGCAGTATGGCGACCGGATCGATTACGTCAACGAGAACATCCCCGGGGCGGCACGCATCGGGCTTGTTGTCCCGGCCTACGTGACGATCGACTCTATTGAGGAGATGAACGGCGTTGCCGATCAATTCGGCGGCAGGATCGTCGGCATCGAGCCCGGCGCGGGCATCATGACCCGGACCGAGCAGGCCATCGACGAATACGATCTTGACTACAACCTGGTCGCGAGCAGCAGCGCCGGTATGGCCGCTGAGCTCGCCACCGCGATCAACGATGAGAAGTGGGTCGTGGTGACCGGGTGGTCGCCGCACTGGAAGTTCGGACGCTATGACCTCAAGTTCCTCGATGACCCGAAAGGTGTCTACGGCGGGGCCGAGGATATCGTGACCCTCGCACGCCAGGGTCTCGCGACCGACGATCCGGAGGCCTATGGCATCCTGAGCCGGTTCGAGTGGACCAGCGAGGATATCGCCTCGGTCATGACCGATATCGAGGGCGGCATGCCTGAAGAAGAAGCCGCGAAGAAATGGATCGATGCCAACCGCGACAGGGTCAACGCCTGGCTTGGGGAAGCATAACCCTTCTCTTTTTTCGACTCAGTTTGAATATTTCGCACGACATCGGATGTCTCCGCTGACGATGAAAGCAAGTGCTATGGCTTCTGACATATGGTCAAATGCAATGCCGGGACCCCATGTTGCCTCACGCGAAGAGCGCGAAGAGCGCGAAGCCGCGAAGTGCGACTGCCTGCAGGGCAGGAGCATGAGCACCGTCAGGTGCGAAGTGCGATGTTCCGTCAGGAACGGAACTCGAACACCGCAGGTGTGAAGGGCGAGCGAAGCGAGCTTGAGCACCGTCAAGGTGTGAAGAACAATGTTCCGTTAGGAACGGAGTTTGAGCACCGCCAGGTGCGAAAGGGAGTTACAGGTAACTATACCGAACTTCGCGTTCTTCGCGGCTTCGCGTGAGTTGAAGCAGACGGCAACACTGGAAGAAAAAGAGAGGGCGATAAGATCCCGGATCACGCCAGCCCGTGGTAGTGGCCGAGCGGCTCGAGGGTGATCTCCTCGCGCTTGATGGCGTCGATCGCCATCGCCGCTGCCCGCGCCGCCTGGAGCGTCGTGATGTAGGGGATGCCGTAGTCGACGGCGGCCCGCATGATCTGGATATGGTCCTGCCGGGAGGCTTTGTCCGCCGGGGTGTTGATGATCAGCCGGATGCCGCCGGAGCGCATGATATCGATGACGTTCGGGGACCCTTCCTGGACCTTCCGGACGAGGTTCGCCTCGATGCCGTTCTGGCTGAGGAAGTCGACCGTCCCACTCGTGCCGTAGAGGGAGAGGCCGAGTTCCCGGAGTTTCCGCGCAATCGGAAGGATCTCCTCCTTCTGTTCATTCGTCACCGAGATGAAGACGTTCCCGGCGGTTGGGAGGGTGTTGTCTGCGGCGGTGCTCGCCTTGTAGTAGGCGCGGCCGAAGTCGTAATCGATCCCCATCACCTCGCCGGTGCTCTTCATCTCGGGCCCGAGCACGGTGTCGACGCCGGGAAGCTTGTTGAAGGGGAGGAGCACCTCCTTCACCGCGACATGCTCGATCTCGCGCTCGGTGATGGCCATGTCGGCCAGTTTCTTGCCGACCATCACCTTCGCTGCTATCTTCGCGAGTGCGATCCCGGTCGCCTTCGCGACGAACGGCACGGTCCGGCTCGCACGCGGGTTCGCTTCGAGCACGTAGACGATGTCGTTCTGGACGGCATACTGGATGTTGATCAGCCCGACGACCCCGAGGCCGAGGGCGATCTTCTTCGTGTAGTCACGCACCCGTGCGACCACCGAGGGGGAGAGGGACTGCGGCGGGATGACGCAGGCTGAGTCGCCGGAGTGGACGCCGGCCCACTCGATATGCTCCATGATGCCCCCAATCAGGACATCCGTCCCGTCGGAGACTGCATCGACGTCGATCTCGACGGCGCCCTGGAGGAAGGAGTCGATCAGCACCGGGTGCTTCTTGCTCACCCGGACGGCCTCCTTGATATAACTCTCGAGTTCGGCATCGTCGTGGACGAGTTCCATCGCCCGCCCGCCGAGGACGTAGGACGGCCGGACCAGCACCGGGTAGCCGATCGCCCGCGCCATCTTTCGCGCCTCGTCCTCCGAGTAGGCGGAGGAGTTTGCCGGGCTCGGGATCGCGAGCCGGGCAAGGAGGCGGCTGAACCGGTCACGGTCTTCCGCCACGTCCATGGCGTCGGGCGACGTACCCAGGATCTTTGTTGAAAGGCCGAGACGCCTGATCTCCGCCTCCAGCGGCACGGCCAGGTTCACCGAGTTCTGGCCGCCAAACTGGACCATGACACCGTAGTAGTCGTCCTTCTTGAGGATGTTCATGACGTCCTCAAGCTGCATCGGTTCAAAGAAGAGCCGGTCTGAGGTGTCAGCGTCGGTCGAGACCGTCTCGGGGTTGTTGTTGACGATGTGAACCTCGATCCCTTCCTCCTCACGGAGCGCCATCACCGCGTGGACGGTGCAGTAGTCGAACTCGATCCCCTGCCCGATCCGGATCGGCCCGGAACCGAGGATGAGCACCTTCTTCTCACCGTCCCGCGTGAGTTCGCACCCTTCCTCCCAGGTGGAGTAGAAGTAGGGCGTTGTGGCCGGGAACTCAGCAGCGCAGGTGTCCACCATCTTGTAGGTCGGCCTCCCGGCGATAGCCTCGATCTCGTCGGAGGTCTTCCCCGTCAGCACGAGCAGTTCCTCATCCGAGAAGCCGCAGCGCTTGGCGGCCCTGATATCCCCGGGCTCGCAGGCGGTCTGGAGTTTCCGTTCCAGGTCAACGACGTTCTTGATCTTCTCTAAGAAGAACGGCGTGATCGCCGTGAGACCGGCAACCTCCTCGACCGTGAACCCCTCGCGGAAGGCGTCAAAGAGGCACCCGAACCGCTCGTCCGTCGGGGAGGTGAGGATCATCCGGATCTCGCTCGGGTT
>DALN01000151.1:3821-4011 GCA_002499455.1 Methanoculleus sp. UBA77
GGTGTTCATGATCTCGTCGAGCCGCAGCCCGATCGCGATCTTTGCCGCCACGCGGGCGATCGGGTAACCGGTCGCCTTGGACGCGAGTGCAGAGGACCGGGAGACCCGGGGGTTCACCTCGATGACACGGTAGTCGCCATCCTTGTAGGCAAACTGGATGTTGCATCCGCCCTGGACATCGAGCGCCCGG